>NZ_JAYSCO010000031.1:12335-64019 GCF_041914865.1 Pseudoduganella sp.
CGCCGGCGCGGATGCCTGGCTCGCGGCGCGCGACGTGCAGCCGCCGAGAGGCAGGGAAAGGGCCAGCGCGGCAAGCGCGGCGGCCGGGAATACGGGGAAAAAGCGAAGCGGATCCATGGCTCTGGTTTATCGTTAATCGTGCAGTCTAGAATATGAGCCTTTGCTCATATTGTTAACTCGCATTCGCACGCGCCGCGGCGCGCGCGCAGGCTGCGGCAGAGCGGCGCCTGGCCGCCCGGGCGGCCCGCGCCGGCTCGCATCTGGCGCCATTTGCGGGCTTTCCCGGCGGCGCAAACTGGCCGATAATTGCGCCGCCGCGCCAGCGGCAAACCTACTTTTTAGTACGTCTTCAGGGCGGGGTGCAATTCCCCACCGGCGGTATGGCCTTACGGGCCGAGCCCGCGAGCGCCCGCCACTTGGCGGGGTCAGCAGACCTGGTGCGATGCCAGGGCCGACGGTAACAGTCCGGATGAAAGACGATGTGCCAAAGCGTCGACTGCGCCATTCCCGGATGGCGCCGCAGCCGTTCGGCGATCAATTCCCTGGAACGTCTTTTGCAATCTTTACCTGCGGAGCGTTTCACATGTATCTGAATATTGAATCCCCAAGCACCGAATCCAACCCGCCATACCGTCCGCAAGGACTGGCGCCGTTCGAGCAGCGCCTGGCGCGCGCGCTGGACGACCTGCGCGCCGGCCGCGCCGTGCTTCTGATGGACGACTTCGAGCGCGAGAACGAAGCCGACCTGATCGTCGCCGCCGAGAAGATCAACGTGGAAGGCATGGCGCGCCTGATCCGCGATTGCAGCGGCATCGTCTGCCTGTGCCTCACGGACGAACGCCTGCAACAGCTTGACCTGCCGCCCATGGTCGAGAAGAACGGCAGCCGCAACGGCACCGCCTTCACCGTCACCATCGAAGCCCGGCACGGCGTCAGCACCGGCGTCTCGGCCGCCGACCGCGTGACCACCATCCGCGCCGCGATCGCCGACCATGCGGTACCCGATGACCTGGCCCGTCCCGGCCATGTCTTCCCGCTGCGCGCGGTGCCGGGCGGGGTGCTGCAGCGCCGCGGCCACACCGAAGGTTCGGTCGACCTGATGCGCCTGGCCGGCCTGAAGCCGGCCGCCGTGCTGTGCGAGCTGATGAACCCGGACGGCAGCATGAGCAAGGCCGAACAGATCGAGGTGTATGCCGCCGCCCACGGCCTGGTGCAGCTGACCATCGACGAACTGGCCACTTACCTGGCGCAGAAGCAGTAGGCTGTGGCGGCGCCTGGCGGCGCCGCGTTGCGCTCAGGCGCGGCGCCGCAGCGGCTCCGCCCTGGCCTGCCCGATGAAGCGCGGCGCACGCTTCTCGGCGAAGGCGGCCAGGCCTTCGCGGTAGTCCGCGCTGTCGCCCAGCTCGGTGATGTAGTCCCGCTCAAGTTCAAGCTGCGCATCCAGCGTGTTGTTGATGCTGGCGTGGAAGGCTTGCTTGGTGCGGGCCAGGCCCAGCGTGGCGGCGCCGGCGAAGTGGCGGGCCAGCTGTTCCGCCTCGGCCGCCAGGCGCTCGTCCGCCACACATTTCCAGATCAGTCCCCAGCTTTCGGCGCGTTCCGCGCTGAGCTTTTCTCCCAGCAGGGCCAGGCCCTTGGCGCGGGCGGTGCCGATCAGGCGCGGCAGGAAGTAGGTGCCGCCGCTATCGGGCAGCAGGCCGACATGGCAGAACGATTCGACGAAACTGGCCGACTTGGCGGCGATCACAATGTCGCAGGCCAGCGCGATGTTGGCGCCGGAGCCGGCCGCAACGCCGTTTACCGCACAGATCACCGGAATCGGCAAGGCCTGCAACGCCTGCACCAGCGGCGCGTAGTAGCGGCTCACCAGTTCGCCCAGGCCGGCGGAAGCCGCGTCCTCGTCCTCGGCGCTATGCTGGGCAGGGTGGAAGTATTTGTCGACAATCTCGACCAGCTCGTCGGTCTCGCTGCCGGCCGGCTTCACGTTTTCGCTCAGGTCGTGGCCGGCGCAGAAGCCGCGCCCGGCGCCGGTCAGCAGCAGCACGCGCACCGAGCCGTTGCGCCTGATGGAACGCAGCGCGCCGCGCACCTCCATATGCATAGCGGCGGTGAAGCTATTGAGTCGTTCGGGACGGTTCAGCGTCAGTCGCGCGATGCCGTCTTCGATGGAAAACAGGATGTGTTGGTACGCCATGATCAGCTCCAGTCGGATGAGGGGGTTGCCATTACGCGCGCACCACAGGAATGCCGCGCAGGGTGCTGCCGTTGCCGGCGCTGGTACGTGCATGCTCGGCCACCAGCGGGCCGTAGCCGGTTTCGATGCCGAGGCGTTGCGCCAGTTGCGCCTGGCGCGCGGCGGCGCGCGCCACGTTGCGCAGCTTGACGTGGCCGAAGCCCAGCATCATGGCCGGCAGGCCGGCCATGGCCAGGGCCGCGTCCATGTGCTCCGGCGCCAGCTTGGCCGCGACCTCGCGCATCTGTTGTTCATAGTGCGCCGCCAGCTCGCGCTCCAGGCGGCGTTCATGCTGGTAACGGAATGGATCGAACCAGCCGCCCCGCAGGCGGCGCAGCGCCGACAGGGCTTTCAGCAGCGGCAGCATCCAGGCGCCGAAAGTGCGCTTGCGCGCTTCGGCGCCGGCCTTGCGGCCGAGCGCCGGCGCCATATGGAACTGCAGCTTGTAGTCGACGCCGGGCCGCCCTTCGAACTGGCGCTCCAGGCTTTGCACGAACCCGGCGCCGCTGTACAGGCGCGCCACCTCGTATTCGTCTTTCACCATCAGCAGGCGGGCGAAGCCGTGCGCCACGGCCCGGCTGAACGGCAGCTCCGCTGCACCGCAGCTGCGCGTTTCCGCGCCGATGACCTCGTCCAGCAGGCACTGGTAGCGCTGCACCCAGGCGGCGCCGCCGTATTCCTGGAGCTGGGCGCGGTGCTGCGCCATCAGCCCGGACAGGCTGCCGGCATCGGCCCGCGCCGCCGCTGGCGCAGCGGCCGGCGCCATCAGCTGCTGCAGGCGCTCCGGCGCGGCGGCGGCCAGGCGGCCGAGCGCCAGCGCACGCAGGTTGAGCGGCACCGCCACATTGTTCAGGCGGATCGCGCGCGTCAGGGCCGCCAGCGAGACCGGCACCCAGCCGCGCTGCCATGCCATGCCGAGCATGACGATGTTGGCACAGATGGTGTCGCCGAAGAAGTACTCGGCCAGCGCCTGGGCATCGCAGGTGGCGCTGTCGCTGCCGCCCGCCGCGTGGCGGACTTTCTCCAGCAGCGCGTCCGCATGCAGGTTGGCGTCCGGGTCGCGCACGAAGCTGGCGTTGGGGATCGCGTGGCTGTTCAGCGCCAGGCGGGTGTGGCCGTGCTGCAGCGTCTGCAGCGCCTCGGGGCTGGCGGCCACCACCAGGTCGCAGGCCAGCAGCAGGTCGGCCTGGCGCACATCGATGCGCACCTGGTTCAGGTCGGCCGGCGATGCGGCGAGCCGCACGAAGGACAGCACAGCCCCGCCCTTTTGCGAGAAGCCCATGAAGTCCAGCACCGAAGCCTGGCGCTGTTCCAGATGGGCGGCCATGCAGACCAGCGCGCCCACCGTCACCACGCCGCTGCCGCCGACGCCGGTCACCAGCAGGTTGTACGGCTGCGCCAGCGGCGGCGGCGCGGGATGCGGCAGCAGGGTCGCGGCCTCCTCGAGCTGCTGCATGACGCCGGCAGCAACCCGGGACTTGCGCGGCACGGCGCCGACCACGCTGACAAAGCTGGGACAGCTGCCGCCCTGGCAGGCGAAGTCCAGGTTGCAGGAGGACTGGTCGATCCTGCGTTTGCGCCCTTGCGGCGTCTCCGTCACGCCCACCGACAGGCAGTTCGACTTGGCGCCGCAGTCGCCGCAGCCCTCGCAGACCGCTTCGTTGATGAACAGGCGGCGTCCCGGCGTGCCCGCCTTGCCCTGCTTGCGCAGGCGGCGCTTCTCGGCGGCGCAGCCCTGGTCGTAGATCAGCGCAGTGACGCCCGGGATTTCGCGCAGCTCGCGCTGCAGCGCATCCATCTCGTCGCGGTGGTGGAAGGTGGCTTGCTGCGGGAACTCGCGTTCGCGCCCTTTGTACTGCTGCGGCGCATCGCTGACCACGGCCAGGCGCTTGACGCCTTCCGCCACCAGCTGGTGCGCCAGGCGGGGCACCGGCAGGCTGCCGTCGATCGGCTGGCCGCCCGTCATCGCCACGGCGGCGTTGTGCAGGATCTTGTAGGTGATGCTGGTGTTGGCCGCTACCGCCTGGCGCAGGGCCAGGATGCCGGAGTGGAAATAGGTGCCGTCGCCCAGGTTCTGGAAGATGTGCGGGCGCCGGGAGAACAGCGCCTGCGCGGCCCAGTCCACGCCCTCGCCGCCCATCTGGATCAGGCCGGTGGTGTCGCGCTCCATCCACGATGCCATGAAGTGGCAGCCGATGCCGGCGTGGGAAATCGAGCCTTGCGGCACCTTGGTCGAGACATTATGCGGGCAGCCGGAGCAGAAGTAGGGAATGCGGCGCACGCCGTCGGCGGCGTTGGACAGCGGCGGCGCCGCCAGCGCCCGCGTGAGCAGGGCGCGCCGGTCATGCGCGGGCAGGTGGCGCGCCAGCCAGGCGGACAAGGCCGGCAGCAGGCGCGAGGGACGCAGCTCGGCGTCGTCCGGCAGCAGCGCCATGCCATCGGCGTCGCGCTTGCCCAGCACGCGCGGGCGGGCGCTGTCCGGCCGGTTGTACAGGTGGTCCTTGAGCTGCTGCTCCACCACGGCGGCCTTCTCTTCGACCACCAGGATTTCCGACAGGCCGTCGGCGAAGGCGTCAAGGCGGCCGGTCTCGAGCGGGTAGCTCTGGCCGACCTTGTAGATGCGCACGCCGGCTGCATCGAGTTCGGCGGCCGTCAGTTCCAGGCGGCGCAGCGCTTCCAGCAAGTCGAGGTGGGCCTTGCCGCAGGTAACGATGCCGATGCGGGCGTGCGGGCTGCGCGCGATCCATTTGTCGATGCTGTTGACGCGCGCGAAGGCGCGCGCGGCGCGGATTTTCTCGCTCAGACGCAGCTCGATCTGCGGCCCGGGGAAGTCCGGCCAGCGGTTGTGCAAGCCGCCGGCCGGCGCCACGTAGTCGGCCGGCGCGTTCCAGCGCGTGGCAATGCGGTCGAGGTTGACGGTGCCGGCCGATTCCACGGTTTCCGAGATCGCCTTGAGGCCGACCCAGGCGCCGCAAAAACGCGACAGCGCCCAGCCGTACAGGCCGAACTCGATCAGCTCGGCAACGTTGCACGGGTTCAGTACCGGCATATGCCAGGCCATCATGCTCGGGTCGCTGTGGTGCGACATCGAGGACGAGACGCAGCCATGGTCGTCACCGGCCACCACCAGCACCCCGCCCAGCGGCGAGGAACCATAGGCATTGCCGTGCTTGAGCGCATCGGCCGCGCGGTCGACGCCGGGGCCTTTGCCGTACCACATGGCATACACGCCGTCGACCGCGCGCTCGCTGTCGCTGGCCAGGCGCTGCACGCCCAGCACGGCGGTGGCGCCCAGTTCCTCATTGATGGCGGGCAGGAAGCGCACCGCGCTTTCCTCCAGCGCCTTCCTGTTCTTCCACAGCTGCTGGTCGACGGCGCCCAGCGGCGAACCGCGGTAGCCGCTGACGAAGCCCGCCGTGTTCAAGCCGTTCTCGCGGTCCAGCTTGCGCTGCATCAGCAGCAGGCGCACCAGCGCCTGTGTACCGCTCAGGTATATCTGTCCCGAGGCCGCATGCAAGGCGTCGCTAAGCTGGTAGCGCTCGTCCACGGCGGCGACGGCCAGTTTTTCATTCATCTTGCCCATGTGTTCTCCAGGTTGTAGCGGGGAATGCGCGGCGCTCAGTCGCCGGCGGTGCGGATGCGCTGGCGCGGCAGGCCGGCTCGCTGCAGCAGGCCGGACAGCTCATCCATCATGGCGGGCGAGCCGACCACCAGCGCCAGGTCGACGCTGTCGAGGTCGACCTCGCGGGCGCAGATGCGCGCGAGCGTGTCCTGGTCCAGGCGGCCGTGGTAGAGCGGCAGGCCGGCCGGTGCGCCCGGCCGCGCGCAACTGAACACCAGCACGCAGCGCAAGCGCTCGCCGAGGCGGCGCCGCAGCTCTGCGAGCGCCGGCAGGAACAGGGTTGACGCGTGGTCCTGCTCGCCGATCAGCAGGGTGAAGCGGCTGCGCGGTTCGCTGTGCAGCAGATGCTTCAGCAGCGAATACAAGGCGGTGACGCCACTGCCGATGCACACGCCCAGGTAGTGCCGGCGCCGCGCCGGCTCGGCGGCCACGGTAAAGGCGCCGGCCGGCGGCGCCACCGGCAGCTCGCTGCCGGGCGCCAGCCGGTGCTGGATCCAGGCCGCCATCGCGCCCTGGCCGTGCTTGATGGCCACCTGCAGCGGCGCTTCGTGCGGCGCCGAGCAGATGGCATACTGGCGCTCCAGCTGCTCGCCGCCGACGCTGGCGCGCAGCGTCAGGTACTGGCCGGACTGGTAGCGGAAGGCGCTGCGCAGCCGCTGCGGCACCTCGAAGGTGAGTACGCTGGCGCCAGCTTCCGGCGCCACGCCACATACGCGCAGCGGAAAGAACAAGCGGGCGGGGCTAGGCATGGGAAGCGCCGCAACTTACTTGCCCAGCCGCACAAGCTGGTTGTAGATGTTCTTCCGATGCATCTCTTCGGTACCGCCGACGCTGGCAAAGCCCAGGGCATCGCGCGCCAGCCTGGAAATGCCGTTGTTGTGATAACCGATGCTGCCGTACAGCTTGACCAGGCTGATGGCGCCGTTGATCAAGTCTTCCGCACCGACCAGCTTGGCGGCCGAACAGGTCAGCAGCGCTTCGCGGTCGCCCGCCATCAGCTGGGTCAGCGCGCCGTACGCCAGCCAGCGGCCGCGCTCGGCGCCGATCTTCAGGTCGGTCAGGCGGCGCTGCACGTACTGGTGCTCGGCGATGCTGTCCTGGAAGCTGCTGCGCTGGCCGGCGTACTCCATGGCATCGGCCAGGAACGGCGTGACCAGGTGTGACGCCACCAGGCCGTAATACAGGCGGCCCAGCGAGATGATGTCGATCAGCTGCTGCAAGCCCTTGCCCGGCTTGCCCAGGATTTGCGAGGCGGCCACCGGCACATTCTCGAAGTGCAGGGCGCCGGTCGGCAGGTTGCGGTTGCCCAGCTTGTCGTCGGCCTTGCCGATGCGCAGGCCGGGTGCGTCCTGGTCCAGCAGCACCAGCGAGATCGCGCCTTCGTCGTTGGCGCGCGCCACGATCAGCATGAAGTCGACCACCGGTGCGTGCGCGATATTGAATTTGCCGCCGTTCAGCACATAGCCCTCGCCGGCCGGCGCCAGGCGCGTTTCGATGCTGCGCACATCGGTGCCGGTACCCGGTTCGGCGATGCCGGTCGACGACAGGTCGCCACGCAGGATGGCGGCGAAGTATTTGTCCTGCTGCGCCGGGCTGCCGTAGTTCACCAGGGCGCGCACCAGGCCCGCCTGCGCAATGACCGACAGCAGCAGCTCCGGCGTGCGGATGCTGCTGGCCAGTCCTTCCAGCGCGGCGGTGAAGGCCCACCAGTCGGTGCCCGTGCCGCCGAAATTGGCCGGCACGATCAGGCGCCACAGCCCGGCGGCGCCGAGCTGGCGCCAGCCGTCGTGGTCAAAGCCCTCCGGCTGTCCGGCGCGCGCCGCGAGTTGGGCGCCCAGCGCCGCGTAGCTCCCGCGCAGGGCGAGCTGTTCCTCAGTCCATTGCAACATCATGATAAGTACCTGGGTGGTTGATCGTGGAATGGCCGCCGGCGCCCGGCCGGCGGCTCGCTGCGCCGGCGCTTATTCGCCCTGGTAGGCGGCGACCTGCTGCTTGAACTGCTCGGGCACCAGGGTGGTGCTGTTGGTGGCGTAGTCGAACATCACGTGGGTCGATGCGCCTTTGGCGACGATGGTGTTGGCTTCGTCGTTGCGGCGCATGATGTGCTCCATGTCGAAGCTCTTGCTGCCGAAGCGGGTCACGCGGCTGCTGACGGTCAGCATGTCGCCATACATTGCAGGCTGGGTGTACTCGCAGGAAGTCTTGACCATGATGTGCGGCAGCTTCTCGGTCTTCGGGATCTGCAGCACGTCGAACATGTAGCCCAGGTAGGCGTGCTGCAGGTAGTCGTAGTAGACCGGGCTGCTGACGTGGCCCATGGAATCGGTGTCGCGGTACTTCACTTCGATGGTGGTTTGAAAACCGTCCTTCTTCATGCTTGGCTCCCCATTTCTTGGTGATTGATAGACGCTTTCAGCGAAAGCATGAAGCCATTTTATTGTTGCAAATAAGAGTAGATAAATACGTAAAATTAGGTATGGCGCCGCTGGCCGCCCGCGCTCAACCTGGGGCCGGCCCATAAAGAAAAACCGGCGCCGTGCCCGGGGGGCAGCGGCGCCGGCGAGCTGGCGGACCGGAGGTCAGGTGGAGAGCAGGCCCTGCAGGCGCGCCTGGTACACCGCTTCGGTGCGCGATTTGGCGAACAGCTTGCCCGAGATGTTTTTCAGGTGCGTTTGCACGGTGCGGAAGGAGATCGCCAGCTGGCGCGCCACTTCCTTGTCGCTGCTGCCTTGCGCCACCAGTTCCAGCACGGTGGTTTCGCGGGCGGTGAGCACGCTGGCCGGCGCCACGCCCGGCCTGGCGGGCGCCGGCCGGTCGCCGCGCGCACGCTCCAGGATCATGCGCGCAATGTCCGGACTGATGGGCGCGCCGCCGGCGTGCAGGTCGAGCACGGCGCCGGGCAGGCTGGCCACGGCGTTCGGGCCGCACAGGTAGCCGGCGGCGCCGGCGTCGATGCAGCGGTGCAGCACCGCGTCATCGCACAGGCGCGACAAGGTCAGGATGCCGCAGCCGGGGTGGCGCGCGGCGCAGGCTTCGACCACCGCGATGGCGCGGCCGTCGGCCAGGTCCAGGTCGACCACCAGGATGTCCGCTGCGCTGTGCTGCAGCCAATCCAGCGCGGCGCCGCTGCTGTCCAGTTCAGCCAGCACCTGCAGGCGCGGTTGGCTTTCCAGGACCAGCTTTTGCGCGTCGCGCAAGCGTGGGCAATCTTCGACGATGACGATGCTGATGCACATGATGCGCTCGCAATGTCAGCGGTAGCCGCGCTCAGGCGGCCGCGAGGCCTGTCGTGCGCTCAACTGGGCATGGCGTAGCAGCAGCCGCTGTGCCGCCAGGTAGCTCGGCACCTCCACCACCAGGCCGTCGACTTCGGCGCGCATCAGGCCCTGCCGGCGCGCCGCCTCGAAGGCGGCCACCTGGCGCTGCGCCAGCGCGGCCTGCTCGCTGGTCGGCGTCAGCCAGCGGTTGGCCACCGCCACGTGGCTGGGGTTGACCACCGCCTTGGCCTTGTAGCCGATGCCGTGGCCGGCGCGCATATCGGCCTCGGCCCCCAGCGCGTCGGAGTAGGTGTAGGGGCAGTCGATGGCCAGCACGCCGGCCGCCGCGCATTCGAGCAGGAAGCGCGAGCGCGGATAGTGCAGTTCGGCGCCGTTGCGGCTGCGGTCCGCGCCCAGGTCCGCCACCGTATCCTCGGTCGCCACCAGCATGGCCTTGATGCGCGGGCTGGCCGCTGCGATCGGGATGGCGCGCACGATGCCCAGCGCGGTTTCGATGTTGGGCACGATTAGGGTGGCGCCGTGCGCGATGCCCAGTTCCGCCTCGAAGCGGCTGATCTCGCGCTCGAGGGCCGCGACCTGCTCCACGCTTTCCACCTTGGACATCATGACGATATCGGGCCGGCCCGGCATCACGCCGGCCAGGTCGGCCAGGCCGCAGCTTTCGAGCGGGTTGATGCGCACGGCAGGCACCACGCCGCGTGCGCGCCATTCGGCGTAGGCCCTGGCCGCCAGCGCGCGCGCTTCGGCGCGCCGCTGCGGCGGGGTGAAGTCCTCCAGTTCCTGCACGATGACATCGGCGCCGCAGGCGGGCGCATCGCGCAGGACGGACATGTCCATCCCCGGCACGAACAGCCAGGAGCGCAGCAGGGACAGGGGGTTGTCGGTTGAAATTGCCATGGTCTTTTTCTTTTCCTTGAATGATCTAAGCCATCGACAGGCCGCCGTCGACCGCCATGGTGGTGCCGCTGACAAAGGAAGCCTGCGGCGACAGGTACCAGGCGATGGCCGCCGCCGCCTCTTGCGCGCTGCCTTCGCGGCGCAGCGCGGTCAGGCCGTGCAGGCGCTCGATATGGCCCGGCGCCGCGGTGGTGGCGTCCAGCATGGGCGTGCGGATCAGCGCCGGCGCCACGCAGTTGACGGTGATGCCGCGCGGCCCCAGTTCGCGCGCCAGGGTCTTGCTCATCGCCACCACTCCGCCTTTGCTGGCGGCATAGGCCACGGTGCCGGCCAGGCCGCCGCCGCGCAGGCCGGCCACGCTGGCGACGGTGCAGATGCGCGCACCGGCCGCCATGCGCGCCGCCGCTTCGCGCACCGGCAGGAAAGTGCCCAGCATATTGATGCTGGCCATCTCCATGAAGCGCTGCGCCGAGAGCTCCATCAGCGGCGTGGTGTCGACCACGCCGGCACAGGTGGCCAGCGCATCGATGCGGCCGCGCCATTCGATGACCTGGCCGACAATGCGCTTCACCTCGGCCTCGTCGCACAGGTCGAGCGTGAAGCCGCTGTGGCCGGGGCCCAGTTCCCGGAGCAGCGCAGCCAGGCGCGCGCCATCGCGGTCCAGGCCGGCGATGGCGTAGCCTTGCTGCGCCAGCAGCCTGGCGGTGGCGGCGCCGATGCCGCTGGCGGCGCCGGTGACCACCGCTACCTGGGCGCTGGCGGATGCCGTCATGACGTGCGCCATGGCCTTAGGCTCCCGGCGCCAGGGCGGCGGCCGGCGCCGACGCGGCCTTCAGGTCGGGCGCGATCCAGCCGTTCAGGTCGTACTCGGCCAGGCAGCGCTCGACGAAGCCCTTCATCTCGCCCACCAGGCCGGTGCCGTTGGCCACGGCCAGCGTGTCGAGGCGGCTCTTCTCGTAGCTGCCCGAGTAGTTCAGCTCATACAGCTCGTGGCGCGAACCGAATTCGGAGCCGACCGCATCCCACAGCAGCTTCATCAGCTTGACGCGCTGTTCGGCATCGACGCCGTCGGCGCCGCGCACATAGCGGTCCAGGTAAGGACGCAGTTCGGGCTGCAGGAAATCGTTGGCGTGCGACGGCAGGTAGATCAGCGAACTGGCCACGTTCTTGCGGATCAGGTTGATCACGCGGCTATAGGCGTCGCCGGCGCTGGCGCGGTAGGCCAGGGCCGACTCCAGGTTCGGCAGCACGAAGTCCTCGACCCACGGCTCGGCCTTCCAGGCCATCGAGTCGGACAGGCCCCACAGCATGTGGCGCAGCGCGATCGCTTCGCCCAGCGCCCCCTGCACGCCCTGGAAGCCCTTGGTGCCCGCCATTTCCGTGGCTTTCAGGAACAGGCCGCAGATGAACTCGAACTTGACGGCCAGGCGGGTGCAGCCGTGCATCAGGGTGCGGCCGAAGAAGCCCGAGTGCTCGATGAACTTGTTCGACATTTCCACCCCGTACATGAACACGTCCTTCCACGGGATGAAGACGCGGTCCAGCACCAGGATCGAATCGTTTTCGTCCATGCGGCTCGACAGCGGGTGGTCGTACGGCGCCCCGGTGGCGGCGGCGGCCAGCTCGTAGGACTTGCGGCAGATCAGCTTCACGCCCGGCGCATTGGTCGGCACCATGAACACCGGCGAGTATTTCTTGTCCGCGTACATCACGTTGTAGTGGGCCACGAAGGTGAAGTGGGTCAGGGCGGCGCCGGTGGCGACCACCTTGGCGCCGCTGATCACCAGGCCCTCCGCGGTTTCCTCCTCGACACGGATGAAGACGTTGGACTGGTTCGGGTCCAGGTGGCGGTCGACCGGCGGGTTCACCACCGCGTGGTTGATGTAGGGCAGGCGCTCGCGGGCGAAGTCGTACCAGCGCACGGCGTTTTCCCTGTATTCGCCGTACAGGTCGCGGTTGGCGCCGAAGGTGCCGATCCAGGCCGCCTTGAAGTCCGGCGTGCGGCCCATCCAGCCGTAGGAGATGCGGGCGCTTTCGGCAATCGCGTCGCGCGCCTTGATCTGCTCTTCCGGCGAACGCGGCGCCTGGAAGAAGCGGTGGCAACGCAGGCCGCTGCCATTGTCGATCTCGGTGGTCAGGAGCTCGCGCTTGGCCGGATCGTGCAACGAATCGTAGAAGCGGGCGATCATGCGCACCGCATTGCGGAAGGCCGGATGCTCCGCCACGTTTTCCACACGTTCGCCGTTCAGCCACACTTCGCGGCCGTCGTTCAGGCTGGCCAGGTATTCGGCGCCGGTGTACATGGCGTTGTCGGCAGCGCGGCCGCCGCTCGACGGCATATCTTTAAAATCGACTTTCATCAAAGGTTCCCCTTGTAGATTGGTAGTAAATGATTCTCATTCACATAAAAAATTATAACTTGTGCAATACGGTTTGATTTAGTGCTTTATTTCTGAAAGATTCCTGTTCAAGCCGCGCTGGGCGGCTGCAACAGGCGGATGGCAATCAACAGGGCGCCCGACACCGCCGCGCAGCCGGCCAGGTAGACCGCACTGACGCCGTGGGCGCCGGCCAAGGCGCCGGCCAGCGGGCTGGTCAGGCCGAGCGAGATGTCCAGGAAGGCGACATAGGCGCCCATCGCCGCGCCGCGGCTTTGCGGCGGGGTGCGCTTGACCGCTTCCACGCCAAAGCCGGGGAAGGCCAGCGAGTAGCCGAAGCCGGTCAGGGCGGCGCCGGCGTAGGCCAGCATCGGCGACGGCGCTTGCCAGATGCACAGCTGGCCGATCACCTCGATCAGCACGCACACCAGGGCGACGCGGGCGCCGCCGATCTTGTCCGGCAGATGGCCGAACAGCAGGCGGGCGCCGATGAAGGCCGCGCCGAAGGCGCTGAAGGCGAGCGCAGGGCTGCCCCATCCCTTGCCGGCGAACAGCAGCGAGATGAAGGCGGTGATCACGCCGAAGCCGACGCTGGAGAGCGCCAGGCCCATTCCCGGCAACCAGACCGCGCCCAGCACCTTGTAGAACGGGATGCGGCGCATGGCGGCCGGCGCCAGGCCGGCGGTCTTCGCCAGCAGCAGCATGGCCAGGGCGGGCGCCAGCATGCCGGCCAGCGCGATACCCTGGAAGCCGTACTGGCGGTAGAGCGCCATCCCGGCCGGCGCACCGGCGGCATAGGCGCCATACATGGCGATGCCGACCCAGGCCATGACCTTGCCGGCGTTTTGCGGGCCGACCAGGCCGACGCCCCAGCTCAGGGCGCCAGTTACGATCAGGCTCTCGGCGCAGCCCAGCAGGACGCGGCCGGCGACCAGCACCGCCACCGACGTCGCGGGCTGGTTCGCCACCGCCAGCGAAGCCAGGTAGACCAAGGCGGCGCCGACGGCCAGCACGAAGCCGGTCATCACGGCCAGTTTGGCGCCGCGGGTGTCGCACAGGCCGCCGGCCCAGGCGCGGGTCAGCAGGGCGGCCGCGAACTGGGCGCCGGCCACCACGCCGACCGTGAAGGTGCTCTGGCCGAGGTGGCCATGCACGTGCAGCGGCAGCACCGGCAGGGCGATGCCGATGGCCATGAAGCTGGCGAACACCGCCAGCACGATAGGGAAAATCCTCGGTACCACATTGGCAGCCTGGGGGGCGGCTGCCGCGGCCGGGGTGGCAAAATCTTTAGGCGGGCTCATGTAAAATCTTTCAAAGTTCACAATAGAATTAGCGAAGGCGAGCAATTGCTCACAAACAGACAAAATTCTAAAATTAACAACCCACCCCGAAAACTCGCATTAGGAATCCCGCATGCTGGACATCCCCCGCCCCCGCAAAGTCCCACGGCAAGCGCGCTCCAAGAACACCGTTGAGATCATCCTGGAAGCGACGGCTCGCGTTTTTGCCGAGCATGGCTATGCCGGCACCAACACCAACCTTATCGCCGAGAAGGCCGGCATCAGCGTCGGCTCGCTTTACCAGTACTTCCAGAACAAGGACGCGCTGATCGCGGCGCTGCACCAGCGCCATGCCGAACAGATGCAGGAAACCGTGGAAGCGGTCCTGTCCAAGCCCAATGAGCCGACCCTGGCCGGCCACATCGGCGCCATGGTGCGGGCCCTGCTGGCCGCCCACCTGCTGGAACCGGACTTGCATAAGATGCTGGAGCTGCAATTCCCGTACTTCGATGCGCCGCAGTCGGAGAATGAAGCCGACAAGGGCATCTTCACGCGGGTGCGCTCGCTGCTGGGCGAGTGGCGCAACGAGATCGTGCCGCGCGACCTCGACCTGGCCACCTGGGTGATACTGCACATCATGGAATCCATGGTGCATGCGGCCGTGATCGATGCGCCGCACTTCGAGATGGCCGACATCGAGTCATCCATCACCGATGCCGTAATGGGCTACCTGACTTACCGCCCGTGAAGCGGCAACCGATACGTGCTTGCCGGAATACTGGTATTATGTACAGTATTTGATGACCGGGTTTGAGATAGCTCAAACCCGGCGTAAGAATTTATTCCCAGCTATAGTATCGGGCTGACCCGAAAGGCATACACGCATGGAAGAAATCCGCATCCGCGGTGCACGCACGCACAACCTGAAAAATATCAACCTCGACCTGCCGCGCAACAAGCTGATCGTGATCACCGGCTTGTCCGGCTCCGGCAAGTCCTCGCTGGCGTTCGACACCCTGTATGCGGAAGGCCAGCGCCGTTACGTGGAATCGCTGTCGGCCTACGCGCGCCAGTTCCTGCAGCTGATGGAAAAGCCGGACGTCGACATGATCGAAGGCCTGTCGCCCGCCATCTCGATCGAGCAAAAGGCAACCTCGCACAACCCGCGCTCGACCGTGGGCACGGTGACCGAGATCCACGACTACCTGCGCCTGCTGTACGCCCGCGTCGGCACCCCTTACTGCATCAACCACCCGGACCACGCGCTGGCCGCGCAGTCGGTGTCGCAGATGGTGGATGCCGTGCTGGCCATGCCCGAGGGCACCAAGCTGATGATCATGGCGCCGGTGGTGGCCAACCGCAAGGGCGAACACGTCGACCTGTTCGAGGCCATGCAGGCGCAGGGCTTCGTGCGCTTCCGCGTGCAGAGCGGCACGCACGAGGCCAAAATCTATGAAGTGGACGACCTGCCCAAGCTGAAGAAAACCGAGAAGCACACCATCGACGTGGTGATCGACCGCGTCAAGGTGAATGCCGACATCAAGCAGCGCCTGGCCGAATCGTTCGAAACCGCGCTGCGCCTGGCCGACGGCCGCGCCGTCGCCTACGAGATGGATACCGGCGCCGAGCATGTGTATTCCAACAAGTTCGCCTGCACCACCTGCGGCTACTCGCTGCAGGAGCTGGAGCCGCGCCTGTTCTCCTTCAATAACCCGATGGGCGCCTGCCCGGAGTGCGATGGCCTGGGCCATATCGAATTCTTCGACCCGCGCCGCATCGTCGCCTTCCCCAACCTGTCGCTGGCTTCCGGCGCGGTGAAGGGCTGGGACCGCCGCAACCAGTTCTACTACTCGATGCTGGCCGCGCTGGCGGCCTACTACGACTTCGACCTGGATACGCCGTTCGAGCAGCTGCCGGCCAAGGCGCAGGACGTGGTGCTGCACGGCTCGGGCAAGACCGCCATCCCGTTCACTTATATGAATGAACGCGGCAAGGCGGTGGTCAAGGAACACACCTTCGAGGGCATCGTCAACAACCTGCAGCGCCGCTACCGCGAAACCGATTCGATGGCGGTGAAGGAGGAGCTGGCCAAGTTCATCAACGAGAAGAAGTGCCCGAGCTGCGAAGGCGCGCGCCTGCGCGTGGAGGCGCGCCATGTGAAGATCGGCAGCGGCAAGCAGGAACGCGCGATCTACCAGATCGCCGACAAGCCGCTGCGCGACACCCTGTCCTACTTCGAGCAGCTGAAGCTGAAGGGCGCGAAGAAGGACATCGCCGACCGCGTGATCAAGGAAATCGTCTCGCGCCTGACCTTCCTGAACAATGTGGGCCTGGACTACCTGTCGCTGGAACGCAGCGCCGACACGCTGTCCGGTGGCGAAGCGCAGCGCATCCGCCTGGCGTCGCAGATCGGCTCCGGCCTGACCGGCGTGATGTACGTGCTGGACGAGCCGTCCATCGGCCTGCACCAGCGCGACAACGACCGCCTGATCGACACCCTGAAGCACCTGCGCGATATCGGCAACTCGGTGCTGGTGGTGGAGCACGATGAAGACGCGATCCGCACCGCCGACTACATCGTCGACATGGGCAAGGGTGCCGGCGTGCACGGCGGCGACGTGATCGCCGCCGGCCCGCTGAAGGACATCCTGAAATCGAAGGAGTCGCTGACCGCGCAATACCTGAGCGGCAAGCTGGGTATCGCGGTGCCGAAGAAGCGCCATGTGGCCGACCCGCAGCGCCAGCTGACCATCACCGGCGCCACCGGCAACAACCTGAAGAAAGTGACCCTGAACCTGCCGGTCGGCCTGATGACTTGCGTGACGGGCGTCTCCGGCTCGGGCAAATCGACCCTGGTCAACGACACCCTGTACCCGGCCCTGTCGCGCCACCTGTTCGGTTCCCAGACCGAGCCGGCGCCGCATGAATCGATCAGCGGCCTGGAACACTTCGACAAGGTGATTTCGGTCGACCAGGCGCCGATCGGCCGCACCCCGCGTTCCAACCCGGCCACCTATACCGGCCTGTTCACGCCGATCCGCGACCTGTTCGCCACCGTGCCGGTGGCCAAGGAGCGCGGCTACTCGGCCGGCCGCTTCTCGTTCAACGTCAAGGGCGGCCGCTGCGAAGCCTGCCAGGGCGACGGCGTGATCAAGGTTGAAATGCACTTCCTGCCGGACGTGTACGTGCCGTGCGACGTGTGCCACGGCAAGCGCTATAACCGCGAAACGCTGGAAGTGCACTACAAGGGCAAGAGCATCACCGAAGTGCTGGACATGACGGTGGAAGACGCGCACGAATTCTTCAAGGCGGTGCCGGTCATCGCGCGCAAGCTGCAAACCCTGCTCGACGTGGGCCTGGGCTATATCAAGTTGGGGCAGAGCGCCACCACCCTGTCCGGCGGCGAGGCGCAGCGCGTCAAGCTGTCGCTGGAACTGTCCAAGCGCGACACCGGCCGCACCCTGTATATCCTGGACGAGCCGACCACCGGCCTGCACTTCCACGATATCGACCTGCTGCTGAAAGTGATCCACCGCCTGCGCGACCACGGCAACACCCTGGTGATCATCGAGCACAACCTCGATGTGATCAAGACCGCCGACTGGATCGTCGACCTGGGTCCCGAAGGCGGCGCCGGCGGCGGCCAGATCATCGCCAGCGGCACACCGGAAGAAGTGGCGGCCAACCCGGCCAGCGTCACCGGCAAATACCTTGGTCCATTGCTGAAGAAGAAATAAGGGACCCCACGGGGGGCCGCGTTGTACAAATGCGCGGCCCACAAGTAGAATTCAAAGCGAATTCTCCCCATTAAGGAACCCCTATGTCGTCCACTGACCAGCTCAAAGCGGAAGTCTTTGCCCAAATCTCCCACCTGCTCGAAGACAAGAGCATCGTGATCACGGACGATATGGCGCTCATCGGCGGCGACAGCGTGCTCGATTCCATGAAACTGGTGGAACTCTGCCTGGCGCTGGAAGACAAGGCTTCGGAGCTGGGCTTTGAATTCGACTGGACCTCGGAAGCGGCCATGTCGCGCTCGCGCAGCATGTTCCGCACGGCCGGCTCGCTGGCGGCGGAATTCCTGAGCCAGATGGAAGCCCGGAAATGATCGTCGTCACCGGCGCTAGCAAAGGGCTAGGCAGGGCCATCTGCGACCGCCTGGCCGCCAGCAATGTGCCGGTGTTCGGCCTGGCGCGCAATGTCGACGGCCTGCCCTTCGACGCCATGGCCTGCGACGTTTCCTCTTACGACGACGTCAAAGCCGTGACCCAGCACCTGAAGAAGGACGGGCGCACCATCACCGGCCTGGTGAACGCCGCCGGCATCGCCTCCATGAACCTGGCGGTGACCACCCCGTCCAGCACGGCGCAGAAGATCATCAACACCAACCTGCTCGGCACCATCTACTGCTGCCAGCTGGTGGCGCCGCTGATGCTGCGCCATAAACAGGGCTCCATCATCAATTTCTCGACCATCGCCGTGGCCCTGGGCCTGAAAGGCGAGTCGATCTACGCCGCCTCGAAGGCCGGCGTGGAAGGCTTTACCCGCGCCTTCGCGCGCGAGATGGCCGATTTCAACGTCAAGGTGAACTGCATCGCGCCGGGACCGATCGATACCAGCCTGCTCAAGGGCATCACCAGCAAGCAGATCGAGAACATCGTCGCGCAGCAGATCATTCCCAAGCAATTTACCAAAGAGGCGGTGGCGGACCTGGTGGAGATGTTGCTGGACCCGCGCAGCCATTCGATTTCTGGCCAGGTGTTACACGTCGGAGGAGCATGATGAAGCTCTTGGAAAAGCTGTCGAGTATCTGGAGTGGCGTTGACTATCCCTTCCTGATCCATGCAGGCCAGGAGCTTTACTTCTCGGACGTGACGGCGCAGGCGCCGGTCGACCTGTCGGCCATCCGGCAGGGCGACGTGGTCGCCATCATCGGCGACTTCAACCCGGCCTCCATCCTCACCCTGCTGCAGCTGATCGACCTCGGCGTGATCGTGGTGCCGCTGACGGTGGAGACGACGCACGAACACGAGTACTTCTTCGAATCGGCCCACGTCGATGTGGTGGTGAACGGCAACCAGGTAACGCGCCGCAGCCACGCCGGCCAGCATGAGCTGATCGATGGCCTGCGCCGCCTGGGGCACGCCGGCCTGGTGCTGTTCTCGACCGGCACCACCGGCCGCCCGAAAGCCATCCTGCACGACCTGACCCTGTTCCTGAAGCGCTTTGAGACGCCGCGTCCGACCCTGCGCACCATCAATTTCCTGCTGTTCGACCATATCGGCGGCATCAACACCCTGCTGCACACCCTGTTCAACAAGGGCGTGGTGATCGCGCCCGAATCGCGCACGGTGGAATCGATCCTGGCCACCTGCGCCAGGTACGACGTGGAAGTGCTGCCGACCACGCCGACCTTCCTGCGCATGATGCTGATGAGCGGCGCGGTGCCGGACAAGGTGCCGCCCTGCCTGAAGGTTGTCACCTACGGCACCGAACGCATGGACCAGCCGACCCTGGACGAGTTGTGCCGCCTGCTGCCGGACGTCGATTTCCGCCAGACCTTCGGCATGTCCGAGCTGGGCATCGTGCGCGTGAAGTCCGAGGCGCGCGACAGCCTGTACATGAAAGTCGGCGGCGAAGGCGTGGAAACCAAGGTGGTGGACAACGTCCTGAAAATCCGCTCCTCCTCGCGCATGCTGGGCTACCTGAACGCGCCCTCGCCGTTCGACGCGGAAGGCTGGTACGACACCAAGGACGTGGTGGACGTGAAGGACGGCTACTACAAGGTGACGGGCCGGGTCAGCGACGTGATCAACGTCGGCGGCCTGAAATTCATGGCGTCGGAAGTGGAGCGCGTGGCGCTGACCTTCCCCAGCGTGTCACTGGTCAAGGCCACCGCCCGCCCCAACCCGATCACCGGCCAGCACGTGGAACTGATGGTGCAGCCCACCGCCGAAGGCGCGGTCGACAAGGATGCGCTGATGGCCTTCCTGAAAGACAAGCTGCAGCCGCATATGGTGCCGAAGCGGATCCGCGTTGAGAACGTGGCCGTGGGCCACCGCTTCAAGAAGGCATGACATGACTTACCAGACCCTGATCCGCCAGATGAAGGCGGCCACCTTCGCCGAGGCCGCACAGCTGGCCATCCCCGTCACCAGCGCGCAGGGCAAGACGGTCGGCAAACTGGTGCCGGTGGGCGAATGGATCCTGGACGACCGCGAGAAGATTGAACTGATCAGCGGCTGGCGCAAGCGCGCCATGCGCATGTTCCTGACCCAGTTCGAATCGACCTACGAAAAGGCCCACGGCTACCTGAAGAACCTGTCGGTGGCGCAGGAAAACCGCCTGCTGTTCCTGATGTACGACGACGCCGGACGTTTCGTCGGCCATATGGGCCTGGCCGACGTAAACGGCGCAAGCGGCGAGCTGGATAACTTCATGCGCGGCGTGGACGGCGGCAACCCGAACCTGGTGTTCCTGGCCGAACTGGCCCTGCTGCACTGGGCCTTCGGCACGCTGGGCCTGCAGCAAAGCGTGGTCAGCGTGCTGTCGTATAACTGGCTGACCGTGCAGCTGCACGAAGAAGTCGGCTTCACCGTGACCGAGAACCTGCCGCTCAAAAAGAGCGAAACCGATGGCGTGGTCACCCACGCCACCTGCAGCGCCGCCGAAGCCAACGTCAAGTATTCGTACACCAGGCTGGCACTGCAAAAGTCCGACTTCTACGCGAAGTTCGCCTGGCTGCAGCGTTAAGCCGCGCGGCGCGCCGCCGCCAGCCAGCGCTCCAGCTGCGGGAAGCGGTCGTAGCCCCAGAACGGTTCGCCGTCGGCCAGCACGAAGGGCACGCCGAACACCCCTTGCGCCAGCGCGTCCTCATTGGCCTGCTTAAACTGCGCCTTGATGGCCGGGTCTTCGATGCCGGCCAGGAAGGCCGAGCCATCGATGCCCTGCCCTTCCGCAATCCCCAGCAGGACCGCCTTGTCGGCAATATCCACCCCGTCCGCGTAATAGGCCTGGAAGCAGGTGCGGGCAAACGACACCGCCGCCTGGTCGCCGTGCACGGCGCGCACCCACAGCATGGCGCGGCCTGGCGCCACCAGCATTTGCGGGAAGGCGCTGGACGGGTTGAAGGGGATCGCCTCCTCCTGCGCGGTGCGCTCCATATCGCGCTGCACATAGCGCCACTTGGACGGCACCAGCGGCGACGGCAGCACCTTCGTCACTTCCGTCAACGCCGGCAGCAGCACCGGGTGCCAGCGCACGGTGGCGCCGTTGGCCGCTGCCAGCCATTCGATGCGGCGCGCAGCGAAGTAGGAATAGCCGGAAGCAAAATCAAAATAGAAATCGAGGACCATGTCCGCTCCTTAATAGTTTTCGCCAAAGTCGCTGTTGTTCTTCGGCAGTCCGCGCAGGATGCCCCATAGGCTGCTATGGCTCATGAAATAAATCCCCACAGGCAGCAACAAAAGTAAGTAGCGCATTTTCCACTCCATTTCGCACACCCGTGCGAATTACGGTTAAAAAAAGGCCGCAGGCAAGCCGCGGCAACCCAAAGTCACAAATCGTTAAAGCTCTTGTACGTCGAAATCAGGCGGTTGAAGGCGCGCCGCGCGTGGCGCGGCGACTGCACATCGTGCAGGAAGCGGGCGTCGTGCAGCAGGCCCACCACCAGGCTGTTAATCTCGAACACCAGCTGTTCAGGATCGGTATCCGGCCGCAGCTGGCCGGCTTCCATCGCCTGCAGCACGGTCTTGCGCAGCGAGGCGCGCCAGGCCAGCACGCCTTGCGCCAGGCGGTCGCGCACCGTGCTGCCCTCGAAATCGTCGAACTCGAAAGCACCGGCGGTGTACAGGCAGGTGGTGCGCAGGCCCTCGTCCGCCGCGCGCTCGAACCAGGCCGAAACCTGGGAGATCAGGCGCGGCAGGCCGCGCGGCAGCGCCAGCGAGGGCATGAACACTTCGGCTGCGAAGCGGCGGTCATACTCGTCCAGCACGGCGCACTGCAGCTGCTCCAGCGAACCGACGCGTGAAAACACCCCGCTCTTGCTGATGCCGGTACGCTTGGCGACTTCGCCCAGCGACAGTTTGCCGATCCCCTCCGCCGCCGCGATTTCCATGGCGGCGTCGAGGATGGTGGCGAAAGTCGCTTCGCTTTTGGCGGTCAGGGTGTCCATGGGCTGAACTTTAGCACACCTGTGCGAAATAGCAAGCGGTTCAATACGGGTCCGGCGTCCAGACGGCGTACATCTCGCCGTCGTCCTCCACCCCGGCTTCGACGAAGCCGCAGGCAGCGTACAGCTCGCGCGCCACCGCGTTGCCCGGCTGGTAGCTGGTCCAGATGCGCAGCATATCGCCATGCTTGCCGATTTCGGCCAGCGCCAGCTCGACCGCGCGGCGGCCGTGGCCGCGGCCCTGGTGGCGGCGGTCCACCATCAGGTGGTAGATCGCATAGTCGCCCGGCTCGTCCTCGGCGCCGGGCGCGGCGTACATCAGGAAGCCGACCACGCCGTCCTTGTCGGCGATCGCGCGGCACTGGTAGTTCGGGTGGAAGCTGGCCTGGGCGATCGCGTACAGGGTGCTGGCGGCATGGTCCTGCTGGTGCTCATGCAGCTCCAGTTCCGCGATGTTGGCGAAATTCTCCTTGGTGACCAGGTGCAGGTTGGTCGTGATCCACTTCTTCAGGAAGCGTTGGTATGGTCTCATTGTGGACTCCTTCTTCTTCGTTATTGCTCAAGAACGGCATTCATCTCGCCGTCCTCGTCGATTTCCGTTTCGACGAAACCGAGGCTGGCGTACAGGTCGCGCGCCAGCGCGTTGTCAGGCTTGTAGCTGATCCAGATCTTGCGCACGCCGCCGCGCGCGCGGATTTCCGCCAGCGCCAGCTGCAGGGCGCGCCGGCCGTAGCCCTTGCCCTGCTGGTGGTAGTCGACCATCAGGCGCCATACGCCGAATTCAGCGGGATAGCCTTCGCCCGCCAGGTCGACATACATCAGGAAGCCGACCAGCTGTTCGCCGGCATAGATGGCGCGGGTATGCATGTGCGGGTAGAAGCTGGCCTGCGCTATCGAATACGAGTTGCTGGCAACGTAATCGCACTGGTGGTCCAGCAGACGCAAGTCGGTCACGTCGTCGAAGTTATGCCGCGTGACGGCTTTCAGTTGAATCTCCATGATTCATCTCCTCATTGCGCCGGGACCGAAAAAACAAAAACCCCGGCAAGTTTCCTTACCGGGGTCTTGTTGCGGGACGTCCGGCTCGGGGGTGGCAGTTCGCCAGCAGCCCCGAGCGCACGCGCATCGGGGCTATCTGGTGTTCTTAAACTTGATAGCCGTACGTGGCATGGTCGTCCTTTCTGAAATTGGGTTAATGAAAATCAATGAGCGTCGATTCTGCGCTCTTCAGGAATGTAGTGTCAAGAAAAACTTTGTATAAAAATTCACTCAGCCCTGCATGCACGCATTACGCCGCAGGCGCTTGCCGTTGACCGTGTTCAGCACGCGGTAGCGCTGCCCGGCGCTGTCGCCCAACGCCAATGCGGCTTCCTGGCAATTGCGCAGCTTGTCGTGGCTGCCGCTCCAGCCGCGCCCGCATTGTCACGGTACCCATCCGTGCTCCACCTTCCGCCGCGCTTTGCTACTGTTTGTCCATGCGAATC
Organism: Pseudoduganella sp.; assembly: GCF_041914865.1. Taxonomy (NCBI): domain Bacteria; kingdom Pseudomonadati; phylum Pseudomonadota; class Betaproteobacteria; order Burkholderiales; family Oxalobacteraceae; genus Pseudoduganella; species Pseudoduganella sp. The sequence continues at coordinate 35,675 of NZ_JAYSCO010000031.1, forward strand.
CTCGACAAAATCGCCCCGGCCGTGCTGGCGGTTGCGAGCTGGTCGGCCATGGCCGCCGAGCCCAGCCGGATCAGCGTGCACACCCTGGCGGGCGGCAAGGAAGTCGCACGCATCATGCTGCCCATCGGCCAGCAGCACAGCGTGCAGGTCGAAGCCAACCAGGTCGAGCAGGAGCGCGGCGGCATCACCCATGCGCGCGGCAATGTGCGGGTGACCATCCGCAGCGGCGGCGCCACCACCGCTGTAGTGGGCGACGAAGTCATCGTCCGGCGCAAAGTACTCGACGCGCGCGAACTGGCCGCCATCCGCGCGCTGGAAGCGATGGGCGCGCCCGGCAAGCGCGACGCCGCACGCGACCGCAAGGAACTGGCGCGGCTCAAAACCATCATTGCTGCGCACGGCTGGCCCGGCCTGCGCTTTGCCGGCCCGGAACTGGCGGCCAACGCCTTCACCGTGCTGATGCGCACGCCGCCGCGCGAGATGGAAGCCCTGCTGCCCGCCCTGCGCGAGGCCCAGGCGCAGAACGATGTGCCGGGCGCCCAGCTGGCGCAGGCCGAAGACCGCCTGCTGGTGGCGAAAGGCCTGCCGCAGCGCTACGGCACCCAGCTCGCCAGCGGCAAGCCCGTCATCATCGAAGACGAGGGCGCGCTCGACATCCGGCGCAAGATGCTGGGCCTGCCGGCCATGCCGACCAGCTCCGGCCAATAGCGCCTAGTCGTCCCAGCGCTGGCGCGCCAGCTGCTGCTTCTGCACCTGGCGCGACGGTTCGCTGCGCTTGTGGCTGCCCGCCCTGCGCTGCCGCGCCAGCACCACCAGCGGGTTGCGCGGTTTCGGTAGTTTGATCGTTACTTTCATTGCTTATCCTTTCACGCACACGACTTGTTTCAGCGTGTGCACAATCTCGACCAGGTCGGACTGGTGCGCCATGACCTCGTCAATGTCTTTGTAGGCGGCAGGGATTTCATCCACCACGCCACCGTCCTTGCGGCATTCAATGCCTTGCGTCTGTTCGGCCAGGTCGAAGCGGTTGAACTTGCGTTTCGCCTCGCTGCGGCTCATGCGGCGGCCGGCACCGTGCGAGCAGGAACAGAACGATTGCTCGTTGCCCTTGCCGCGCACGATGTAGCTGCGCGCGCCCATGCTGCCGGGGATGATGCCCAGCTCGCCCTCGCGCGCCGAGATCGCCCCTTTGCGCGTGACGTACAGCTTGTGGCCGAAGTGCGCTTCCTGCGCCACGTAGTTGTGGTGGCAGTTGATCGCTTCCCCGTCCAGCCTGAAGGGCGGCACGTGCGGCTCCAGCGCTGCCACCACGCGGCGCATCATTTCGCGCCGGTTCAGCATGGCGTAGTCCTGCGCCCAGTCGACCGCTTCCACGTAATCGTCGAACAGCTCCGAGCCCTCGCTGAAGTAGGACAAGTCGCGGTCCGGCAAGTTCACCTTGTGCCGCATCATTTCCTTGCGCGCGGCGGAGATGAAATAGCGCCCGATCACGTTGCCGATGCCGCGCGAGCCCGAGTGCAGCATGATCCAGACGCGCTGCTCCTCATCGATGCACAGTTCGATGAAGTGGTTGCCGCCGCCCAGCGTGCCGAGCTGGCAGATCCAGGTTTGCGCGAACTTTTGCTGCATCTTCATGATGCCCTTGTGGCGCGCCACGATGCGGTCGAGGCGGTCGTTCAGCGGGCGGCCCGCGCGCGCATGGGCCGAGCCGCGCACCTTGTCGTAGGCATGCTGCTCGAAACCGACCGGCACCATCGCTTCGATCGCGCTGCGCACGCGCGCCAGGTTGTCCGGCAGCTGGCCGGCGGTCAGGGTGGTGCGCACGGCGTTCATGCCGCAGCCAATATCGACCCCGACCGCGGCCGGAATAATGGCGCCGCGCGTCGGGATCACGCTGCCCACCGTGGCGCCGATGCCGGAGTGGACGTCAGGCATGGCCGCCACGTGCGGATGCACGATGGGCAGGCTGGAAATGTTCAGCAGTTGCTGGATAGCCGAATGATCGATGTCATCGGTATAGATGTGCACAGGCACCAGGCCTTTGTGCAGGCTTTGTTTGATTGGCATAACGTCTTTCGTTATGCCGGGGCTTGGGAAACAAAAACCCCGGCGAGTTTCCTGGCCGGGGTTCGTGTTGGAAGAACGACCGGCTCGGGTGGCAAGAGTGCCGGCCCCGAGCGCGTGCGCTGGGGGCTATCGATGTTGCTGCGATGTGATAGCCGTACGTGGCATGGTCGTCCTTTCGTGAATTCTCGTTAATAAAAAACTACTGAGCGCGATTCTGCACTTTAGGGACATTCAGTGTCAAGGTGGGATAGTCAATAAATGAAATTGCCTATTTAACAATTAAACTTCGCAAATATGATACTCTTGTTCATTTAGAACAATATTTACCCATATGAACTGCTTATCCAAACTCATCGGCGCTGCGGCTTTGCTATTCGCTGCAGGAACTTCGACTGCCGCGACCATTTCCATCAAAGGCACGATGGATTTGCAAACCAGTGGCTGGTTCGACCTCTTCGTTTCGTACTCGAGCACCACCCCTCTGCAGCAACCCCTGTTGTTCCAAACTGGCGACCAGGTGGAATTCGATTTCACATTTGCCGGAAACAAGGCGATTCGCTTCACCGAGGTTGAAGACGCAAGGATATTCGGGGTGGGGGTTTCATTCAAGAAACTGAATGGTGACAGCCTGACACCAAGTGATGATGGTGTCCCAGTGGTAGTTTCGAATCGCAACATTACCCTTACGGGCGTCCGGAAATTGTGGCCTGGTGCAGACAACTCCGGCACGCATGCACTGGGTTTTGGTGCGCCGCCGGAAGCGCTCCAGAACGTGAGCATCCGTTCGCTTGATCACTTTGGCTTGGCTGACGGTCAAAGCCTGGATTTCACCGGCTTCAAAGGCTACTTCACGATTGATGACCTCGGTGGGCCTCCGAGCTTTGCAGAAGTAGTTAACTTCGACATTGGCGGCCCGACCCGGGAGTTGAAACTGGTCGACGCCGGTACTCCTGGCACCGCCGTACCTGAACCAGCCACTATGCTGCTGAGTGGGATCGGCTTAATTGCTCTTGGCGCCACCCTGCGCCGCCGCCGAAAGTAAAGCAATAAAAAAGCGCGCCAACGGCGCGCTTTTTTTCGGTCACCTTGGATCAGCCGTTCAGGCGCTGCTCCAGCTTGGCCATATTGTCCTTCAGCTCTTGCGGCAGGTGGTAGGCCAGCTTGTCGAACAGTTCTGCGTGCAGCTTCAGTTCGGCGCGCCAGGCGTCCTTGTCGATCGAGGTGATGGTTTCGAACTCTTCGGCGGTGAATGGCAGGCCGTCCCACATGATGTCGCCATAACGCGGGGTGGTGCCGAAGATGTTTTCGACGCCGCCGCCAGTGCCTTCCACGCGCTCCAGCATCCACTTCAGCACGCGCATATTGTCGCCGAAGCCTGGCCAGACGAAGTGGCCGTTCTCGTCGGTGCGGAACCAGTTGACGCAGAAGATCTTCGGCAGGGTGGCGCCCTTGCCTTCCAGGCGCTTGCCCATGTCCAGCCAGTGCTGGAAGTAGTCGCTCATGTTGTAACCCATGAACGGCAGCATGGCGAACGGGTCGCGGCGCACCACGCCTTGCTGGCCAGCAGCGGCGGCGGTGGTTTCGGAACCCATGGTCGCGGCCATGTAGACGCCTTCGATCCAGTTACGGGCTTCGGTGACCAGCGGCACGGTGGTGGAACGGCGGCCGCCGAAGATGAAGGCGGAGATTGGTACGCCGGCCGGATCATTCCATGCCGGGTCGATCACCGGGTTCTGCTCGGCGGACACGGTGAAGCGTGCGTTCGGGTGCGAGGCCTTGGTGCCGGACGCCGGGGTCCAGTCTTTGCCTTGCCAGTCGATCAGGTGCGCCGGGGCTTCCTTGGTCAGGCCTTCCCACCACACGTCGCCATCGTCGGTCAGCGCGACGTTGGTGAAGATGGTGTTCTCGTTCAGGCAGGACATGCAGTTCGAGTTGGTCTTGGTGTTGGTGCCAGGGGCCACGCCGAAGTAGCCGGCTTCCGGGTTGATCGCGTACAGGCGGCCGTCCTTGCCCGGCTTGATCCAGGCGATGTCGTCGCCGATGGTGGTGACCTTCCAGCCGTTGAAGGCTGCAGGCGGGATCAGCATGGCGAAGTTGGTCTTGCCGCAGGCCGATGGGAAGGCGGCTGCCACGTAGTGCTTCTTGCCTTCTGGCGATTCCACGCCCAGGATCAGCATGTGCTCGGCCAGCCAGCCGTCGCCGCCCGCTTGCGCTTCCTTGTAGCCCATGGTGGAAGCGATGCGCAGTGCGAAGCACTTCTTGCCCAGCAGCGCGTTGCCGCCGTAGCCGGAGCCGTAGGACCAGATTTCACGGGTGTCCGGGAAGTGGACAATGTATTTGGTCGGGTTGCATGGCCATGGCACATCCTTCTCGCCGGCCGCCAGCGGCTTGCCGACGGTGTGGATGGCAGGCACGAATTCGCCGTCGGTGCCCAGCACGTCGTACACGGCTTTGCCCATGCGCGTCATGGTGCGCATGTTGACGGCGACGTATGGCGAGTCAGACAGCTCCACGCCGATGTGGGCGATTGGCGAACCCAGCGGGCCCATCGAGAACGGCACCACGTACATGGTGCGGCCGGCCATGCAGCCGTCGAACAGGCCGTTCAGGGTGCCACGCATTTCCTGCGGGTCGATCCAGTTGTTGGTCGGGCCGGCTTCTTCCTTCGTCTTGGTGCAGATGTAGGTGCGGTCTTCAACGCGGGCAACGTCGGATGGGTCGGAGCAAGCCAGGTAGGAATTCGGGCGCTTGGCTTCGTTCAGCTTTTTCATGGTGCCGGCGGCAACCATTTCCGCGCACAGGCGGTCATACTCTTCCTGCGAACCGTCGCACCAGTAGATGCGGGCCGGCTTGGTCAACGCGGCGACTTCCGCCACCCAATTGATCAGCTTTTGCTGTTTGATGTAAGCTGGCGCGTTCATTGCTGTAACGCCTCCCATAACGGGCTGATTCATAGTACCTCCAATGCCAATAAAGAATTCTGTCTTGTCCCGGCACGGCAGGAATCGTCGTCAGCTGATAGCTTGCGCGCTGAAGACAGGATGCTTCGGCGGAGTACGGCGGTTCTGTCGAATGCGCCCGATTTCTCGAGGGCGCGGGCGCCTGGCGGGGGTGGGCACAGGCGCTGGAACATGTGCTGCTGGAGCCGGTCTGGGCTCCCTGATTTGGGCCGATTGTACACCTGCACCCCGTCCTTTCCGACAAAAATGTAGGAATAATGCTTGAGTAAAGTAGTAGGCTATTCCAGATATTCACAATCACGTTATTTCCCTACCATTTTCATCACAAAATCTGCTAACTGCCATGAAAATCGCGATCCTTGATGATTACCAAAATGCAACCAGTGGCTTGAAATGCACTAGCCTGCTGGCCGGGCATGAGGTCAAAGTGTTCACCAATTCGGTGAAGGGCATGGGCCAACTGGTGGCGCGCCTGGCGCCCTACGAGGCGCTGGTGCTGATCCGCGAACGCACGTCGTTCAGCCGCGCCCTGCTGGCCAAGCTGCCGAACCTGAAAGTCATCTCGCAGACCGGCAAGGTGAGCGGGCACATCGATATGGATGCCTGCCGCGAACTGGGCATCACCGTGCTGGAAGGGGTCGGGTCACCCACCGCCCCGGCCGAGCTGACCTGGGCCCTGGTGATGGCCGCGCGGCGCAAGCTGTTCCAGTACGCCGGCAAGCTGCGCGACGGACAGTGGCAGCAGGTATCGATCCGCCCCGAGCACAATACGCTGGGCAAGGTGCTGGCGGGCAGCACGATGGCGATCTGGGGCTATGGCAAGATCGGCAAGCTGGTGGCCGGCTATGCCAAGGCCTTCGGCATGCGCGTGATGGTCTGGGGCAGCGAAGGCAGCCGCGCTGCCGCCGTGGCCGATGGCTACGAGGCGGCCGCCTCGCGCGAAGCCCTGTTTGCCGAGGCCGATGTGCTGTCGCTGCACTTGCGCCTGGCCGACGGCACGCGCGGCATCGTCGGCGCGGCCGACCTGGCCCGCATGAAGCCCGACGCCCTGTTCGTCAACGTCAGCCGCGCCGAGCTGGTCGAGGCCGGCGCGTTGGAAGCGGCGCTGGCCGCCGGCCGCCCCGGTTACGCCGCGCTTGACGTGTTCGACACCGAACCGCTGCCGGAAAGCTCGCCCCTGCTGCGCATGCCCAACGTCCTGTGCACGCCGCACCTCGGCTACGTGGAACAGGACAGCTACGAGCTCTACTTCCGCCACGCCTTCCAGAACCTGGTCGCCCACATCAACAGCTAAGCCCGGCAGGCGGGCCCGGCGGCTACACGGCCGGGTTGGTATCGACCAGGGGGCCGGCAGGATCGCCGTACCGCCCCGCGATCGAGACGGGCGGGGCGGGCAGGGGGTGCGACTTGGTCCACAGTCCGGCCCAGCCGGGCGGCCAGCTGAGGGCCGGGCCGCTGTAGGGCTTGAGGTTGGCGCGCACGGGGACCACCGGGACCGGGGGCATCTCGGCCAGCGGGGCGCCGGGCGCGCGCGCCATGTCCAGGCTGTACATATAGCCGGGCAGCAGCGCGTCGCACACTTGCGCGAACCAGGCGGTGTGGTCTTCGTCGCGGCCGAGCGCTTGCGCCAGGCCTTGCGGGTCGAACCGGGCCAGGGCGTGCACCAGTTCTTCGGTGCTGGCGCCGGGCTGGTCGCCCCAGCCAAGCACGGGGTTGAAAATGTAGTCGGCGCCGGAGCCGTACCAGCCCTCGCGCCAGGAGCGCTGCATCCAGTCGCGCGGGCCGGTGAACAGGTGCCAGCGCCAATGCAGGCCGGACGGCTTGGGCCAGCTGTACAGGTATAACTTCTGGTAGCCCGCTTTGTGCAACTCGCGCACCACGGCCATCAGCCGGGCGTGCGGCATGCGGTCGGGCGGGGCGCGCCGGAACAGGATGGCTTCGCCGTCGGCAAACTGCACTTCGTCGGTGGAGAGGTTGAGGTCGAGCGTGCGCGACTCGTTGCCGAAGCGGGCGGAAATCCAGCCAGTCAGCAGGTTTACTGCGGTGATCACTCCGTAGCCGCGATAGCGGTGGAAAATCACGGTTCCGGGGGCAAGCGCTTTCATGGGTGGGGCGGGCAAAGAAGCCAGTGTAGTCAACAGTCCGGCAGAATGCCAGGCGCGATTTCAGCTATCATGCTGGCCATTCCTTTGCTTCTATTCTATTTCATCATGAGCCTGCGCATCATCGCCACCGGTGGCACCTTCGATAAGCACTATAACGAACTGAACGGCACCCTGGCCTTTACCGAAAGCCACCTGCCTGCCGCGATCAAACGCGCGCGCATCACCACCCCTTGCGCACTGGAAGTGGTGTCGCTGCTCGACTCGCTGGACATGGTCGATGCCGACCGCCAGCGCGTGCTGGCGGCGTGCCAGGCGGCGCCGGAAAAGGCCATCGTCATCGTGCACGGCACCGACACCATGCCGGAAACGGCAGCCGTGCTGGGTCCCGCGATCAAGGATAAGACCATCGTCTTCACCGGCGCCATGATCCCTTACGAGATCGACAATTCGGACGCCTTCTTCAATATGGGTTTTGCCTGCGGCGTGGCGCAAGTGCTGCCGCCGGGCGTGTATGTGGCCATGAACGGCCAGATTTTTGCCTGGGATAACGTGCAGAAAAACAAAGCGGCTGGAGTGTTCCAGCCGCTCTGACCGTCGCTTGCCGCGTCAGGACTTGTTGGGCAGCGCCAGCAGCTCGTGGCGCGCTTTCGGTTCCAGCGCTTCCAGCCTGGTGTGGCTGCTGGCCGCCGCGTGCGCCGGCAGCAGGCGCTGGCCATAGGCGTCGTAGTCCTGCAGCACGGCAGCCATGGCGCTGGCCAGGGTGGCGCCGCTGCCCTGGCCGGGCGCAAGCGGCAGGCTGGCAGGGGCCGGCAGGCTGGCCGGCGCCTCGGCGCTGCGGATTGCCTGCGCCAGTTCGCCCACCGCTTTGCTGAGCGGTGACTGGGCGAACCAGACGTCGACCATCTCGTGCTGGCTGCCATCGGTCCTGGTGTAGCTGGACGCCAGGCCGACGATATTTTCCTGCTGCTGGCGCGCCAGGGCCTGGGCCGCGAGGTTGAGTTCAGCAATCTGGTGCTGGGCCAGTGTGCCCAGCTCGCCCGCCTGGGTGATGCCGTCGGCATTGGCGTCGACCCAGATGCGCAGCTGGCCGAAGGCCTGGTCGGCGGCGCTGATCACGCCATCCTTATTGCTGTCCAGTTCGGACAGCGCCTGGTAACCGTCTTGCGCCTTGCTGCCATTGGCCAGCATGGTGCCGCTGCCGAACAGCTCGGCGCCGTCGTTGATCACGCCGTCGCCATTCAGGTCGCGCACCAGCATGCCGTCGCCGCGGCCGATCCAGCCGGTCTGTCCGGCCTGGCCGTCGGCATCGACGTCGAATTGCACGCCGGCTGCCAGGCCCAGCGTTTGCACGCCGCCGCCGTCGAGGTCGAGCGCGATCGGGGTTTGCCAGAACGCCAGCGTCTGTTCGCCATTCAGCAGCGAAATCTGCTGCTGGACGAAGGCGCCGACCTGGGTGGTGGTGAAGGCTTTCAGCTGCGTGGTCGACAGGGCCGCCATCTGTTCCGCCGTCAGCGACTTGATCTGCAGCGTGGTCACCGCAATGATCTGCTCGGTCTTCAGGGCCGCAAACTGTGTGGTGGACATGGTGCGCAGCACGCCGCCCTTCAGCGCGGCCAGGTCGGCGGTTTCCAGGGCGACGATGTCGTCCGTCGACAGCGCCGGCAACTGGTGCGAGGTCAGCGCGGCCAACTGGGCCGTGGTCAGGCCGGCGATCTGCAGGGTGGACAGGGCGCCGATCTTGTCCGAACCCAGGCCGGCAAAGTTGGCGGCTTTGATCGCGGCCAGGTCGCCGGTATCCAGCGCGGCGAAGGCATCGGTCGAGAGGGCGGCCAATTGCTTGGTGTTCAGCACGCCGATGTGGTTGGAGCTCAATCCCAGCGCGTGCGTGCTGGTCAGCACGGCCAGGGCGGCGGTGCTGAGCGACATGAACTGGCGCGAGCCGAGCGAACCCAACTGGGCGCTGCTCAGCGCCAGCAGTTGCGCGCTGCTCAGGCCGGCCAGCGCACTGGTGCTCAGCGCCGACAAGCCTTCGGTATCGAGGGCGGCGATGAAGTCGGTCGACAGGCCGGCGATCTGACGGCTGCCGATGGCGCGGAACTGGGCCGAGTTCAGCGCGTTCAGCTGCGCCGTGTCCAGCATGGCGAACTGTTCGCTCTCCATGCCGGCAATCACATTGGTGCGCAGGCCGCCGATGTCGGCCGTTTCAATGGCGGCCATGGCGGCCGAAGACAGCGCATTGACCTGGACCGCGCTCAGGCCGGCCATCTGGTTGCTGCTCAGGGCGACGACTTGCTCGGTCTTGATGCCGGCCAGCGCGGCGGTCTGCAGCGAGGCCACCTGGCGCGTGCTGAGGGCCGCCACTTGCGTCGTGCTGAGGGCGGCGATATGGCTGGAGCCGAGCTGGCGCACGACCGCGGTATTCAGGGCACCCACTTGCAGCGTGCTCAGGCTACCCAGGTCGTCGTCCGCCAGCGCCAGGAACTGGCGGCTGCTCAGGGCGGCCACCTGGGCCGTGGTGAGGGCCACCACCTGGTGCGAGCCAAGCGCGATGATCTGGCTGGTGGTCAGGCCGCCGATGCTGGCGGTGCGCACCGCGACCAGGTCGGCCGTTTCCATGGCGGCGATGTTCTCGGTCGAAATCATCGACAGCTGCGCCTTGCTCAGCAAGGCTGCCTGGTCGGTGCTCAGGCCTACGAACTGGGCCGTGGTGAGGCCGGCCATGGCGCTGCTGCGCAGGGCCGCGAACTGGCTGTCGGTCAGGGCGTCGAGCAGGCTGCCGGCGCCGGCGCCCAGCACCGGGATCTGTTCCGAGGTCAGTGCCGCGATCACCTGCGTGCGCAGGCCCGCCACGGCATTGGTGCTGATGACGCTGATGTTGTCGGTCGACAGGGCGCCGAATTGGCTGGGGCTCAGGCCGCCCAGCTGCACCGAGGTCAGGGCCTTGAACTGGCTCGTTTGCAGGCCCTGGATGCCCTTGGTGGAAATGGCTTCCAGCTGGCGCGTGCCCAGCGCACGCAGCTGGTCGGTACTGAGGCTGGCCACTTGCGCACTGTCGAGCGCATTCAGCACATTGCGGCTCAGGCCGGCGATGCTGGCGGTCGATAGCAGCGACAGCGCGCTGCTCGACAAGGCCGCCAGGTGGCGCGTGCCCAGCGCCGCCACCTGGGTGGACGTCATGGCGGCGATCTGGCTGCTGCTCAGCAAACCGACCTGGTCCGAACTCAGGCCGCCAATCGCGCGCGTGCTGAGCGCGGCGAAGTCTGCGGTTTCAATCGCGGCCAGGGCCGCGCTCGACAGGCCGTTCAGCTGCGGCGCCTGCAAGGCGCTGGCCTGGGTCGTGGTCAGCGCTGCGATCTGGCTGGTGTTCAGGCCCTTGATCGTGGTGCTGCGCAAGGCGCCGATCTGGCCCGTGCTCAGGCTGGCGACCTGGGTGGTGCTCAGGGCGCTCAGCTGGTCGGAGCTGAGGGCCGTCATGATGCGCGTGCCGAGCGCGGCCAGTTCGCTGGTCGAGAACGAGGCGATCATGTCGGACGGCAGCGCGGCCAGCTGGCGGCTGCTCAGCAGCGCAAACTGGGCGGTGGTCAGGGCCTCGAGCTGGGCGCTGGTCATGACGGCCAGCTGGGCCGTGCTGAGGCCGAGGATGGCGCTGCTGCGCAGGGTCGCCACGTCGGCCGTGGACAGGGCCAGGATGTCGTCGGTGCCCAAGGCCCGCATCTGGGCGCCCACCAGCATGGCAATCTGGCCGCTGGTCAGCGCCTCGATCTGGGCCGTGCTGAAGGCAGCCAGCTGGGCGGTGCCGAGCGCGCGCACGAAACTGGTGCTGAGGACCACCAGGTCCTGGGTTTCCATGCCGGCAATCGAGGCCGTGCTCAGTGCGCTGGCCTGGCGCGAGGTCAGGGCGCTGGCCTGCTCGGTGGTGAGGGCGCGCATCTGGTCCGATGTCATGCCTTTCAGGCCGAACATGGACACGGCGCGCAAGTCTTCCAGCTGCAGGGCGGCGATATTGGCCGTGCTCATGGTCGAGAAGCTGCGCGAGCTGAAGGCGGCCACCTGGGCCGTGGTGAGGGCGACCACCTGGGCCGTGTTCAGGGCTGCCAGCAGGGCCGGGTTGGCGTTGGCGGCGGCATTCAGGTTTATCGGCTTCAGCGCGGCGATCACCGCCGGGCTCAGCGCCCCCAGGTTTGCCGTGGAAATGGCGGCCAGCCGCGGACCGGTGACCCCGGCCATCTGCGTCGGTGAGAACGCAGCAATCTGGCTGGCATTCAGCGCCGCCCAGTCTGCAGTTGAGATCGCGGCGACTTGCGCTACAGTCAGTGCCGCCAACTGGGCGGTGGTCATATCTGTGATCGTACTCATGGTTCACCCGCCATGTCCTAGGACTGCTTAGGTTACCACAAATCGACCCTGACTAATTCCGGAAGGCAATAGATTGCCTAAAAAAACGACAGTAGCCGCGCCACTACAGGCGGAACGGCCGGACGTTGCCCGGCCGCAATACTTTCAGTATGAAAGGTTCAGGCCTTGGCCTCGCCGCCGAGGGCTTCCACCACGTCGTGCAGCAGCTTGTTCAGCTCGCCCGTCATCAGCATGAAATCGCCATCGAAGCGCTCGTCGTCGTTGCGGGTGACGGCGTCGTTTTCCTTCATCACGTCGAGCGGCTTGACGCCCTTGATGGCCAGCGCTTCGGTCAGCACGAAGCTGATCTTGGAGTCCCAGGTCATGGCCAGGCGGGTGCACTGCTTGCCGGCGGCAATGTGGCGGCGCACTTCTTCCGGCTCCAGGGTGTGGCGCACGTAGCGCACCGCAGCCTTGCTTTCGCCGGTGGCGCGCAGTTCGGTGTCCATGTCGACGGTGAAGCCGGCCGGCGCTTCGTCGTCCTGCAGCCAGGCGGTCATCACGCCGACCGGCGAGCGCTGCACGCGCAGGCTTTCGATCGGCATGCGGTCGACCGCCTTCAGCAGCATCTTGATGATGTCGTCGGCCTTGGCCGGGCTGGCGGCATCGACCACCAGCCAGCCGTTGACCGGGTCGATCCAGCACCAGGTGTTGCTGCGGATGGTGAAGGCGCGCGGCAGCAGTTCGTCGTGCACGCGTTCCTTGAGTTCTTTCATGGCTTTCTTGCCGGGGGCGAAGCCTTGCTGCTCTTCCAGTTCGGCGGCGCGCGCCTTGGCCACCTGGTTGACCACGGTCGACGGCAGCAGTTTTTTCTCGGTGCCCAGCACCATCAGCATCTGCTTGTTGACCACGTGCACCAGGCCGCCGTTCGGGCGCGGCTTGTCCCAGCCCTGGCGCATCAGCTCATTGCTGCTGGCAGGGGTGAACGCTTGCGACTGGAGAGCTTCTTCGAGTTGTTCTGGAGTAAATGCCCAAGGGGCGGGCAGGCGGTACACCTGGAGATTCTTGAACCACATAAACGTTATCGACCTTGATCAGCTTTTTCCACGGGAACGACATTTTACATGGCTCATCACGGGCAAGTCATGACCTTTGTCTTATTGCCGTCACGGAAGGGGTCCTGGCCGCGCGCGCCGACCAGGTTGGTGTATTCGCAATACTCCTGGTTGCCTTTGCGGTAACGCTTCATCGTCACGCCGTCGCCGATGTCGGACGTCTGCTGCAGCACCCACTCCTTGGTTTGCGCCTTGCTGATGGCCGTGCCGAGCTTGGTGTCCGGCTGGATGTAGGTGGCGAACTTGTTCAGGCTTTCCTTGCGCAGCTGGCGGTCCACCCCGGCGGCGGCATGGCGCGCGCGTTCCAGCGTGCTGTCCGGGGCCTTGCCGGGCAGGGCGAAGGGATCGGGCGCGGCAGGTTCAGCCGGCACGGTCACCGCCTCCGCCACTGGCGCGGCTTGCTCGGCGGCCGCCGGCGCACTGGCGCTGCGGATGGCGGGTGGTGGCGGCGACGGCGCGCGGCGTACGGGCGCGGCAGGCGCGGCGGGGTCGGCGGCGCGGGCGGTGGGCACGGGCACGGCGCGGCGCGGCACTGGCGCCTGCAGGTAGACCACTTCGCTGGCGCGCTGCGGCGTGTGCAGGGGCAGCGGCACCGTGCTGCGCCAGCCCAGCAGCACGGCGGCATGCAGCATGGCGATGACGGCGAGCCAGGCCTGGCGTGGGAGGCGGCGCGCGCTCATTTGGGGCACCTCACCAGGCGGGCTTGCGAACCCTTGCTGATGGCTTTGTAGCTGACATGGTCCACTTCCTCGCACACCATTTTCCCGCGCAGCATATAGCGCTTGTGGACGATGCCGCGCGCGTCGGCAAACGATTCCGGCGGCGGCGGCGCGCGGTAGGCCGGGCCGTTGATCGAGTAGCGGTCGGCCTTCTCTTCATCGACGATGGTGGCGAACCTGTTCAGGCTTTCCTTGCGCAGCTGGCGGTCGACGCCGGCGGCGGCCAGGCGCGCGCGGGCCAGCGTGCTGGCGGCCGGCGTGGCGGGTCGGGCGAAGGGGTCGTCCGGCAACACGGGCGGCACCGGCGCGGGGGCGTCGGCCAGCGCGCCGGGCAGGTCCGGACTGGCGGGCATGGCCGGGGCGGCCGGCTGGCCGGGCATGCCGCCTGGCGGCGCGCCACGGCCGGCTAACGGAGCCACCCCCGGCGCGACTGCGCTGCCGCGCGCCGGCACGGCGCGGCGTGCGCTGGCGGGCGGGACGCTGGCAGCGGGCCGGGCGGCGGGAAGCTGGAGAAACACCACATCGCTGGCGCGCTGCGGCAGGGCCGGGCGCGCCGGCGGCGGTGTGCTGCGCCAGGCCAGGAAAGCGGCCAGGTGCAGGCAGGCGATAGCAGCTAGGCAGGCCTGCCGTGGCAGGCGCGCAGTCTGAGTAATCATGTCCGTTCCAGGTGGAACCGGCGTCAGGGATTTCCGGTTCGCGCCGGAACGGTATCACATATTAGCAAAAAGATCACCCTGCACTGGCAGCGGCCGCGCCGCCTCGTCCAGCGGGCACAGGGCCGACATGCGCACGCCGAGCAGGCGCAGGCGCTCGTCCAGCGGCACCCGGCGCAGGCATTCGCCGGCGGCGCGGCGGATGGCTCTGGCGTCCGCGGTGGGCAGCGGCAGCGTGACGTCGCGCGTCACGGTGCGGAAGTCGGCGTAGCGCAGCTTGATGCCCACGGTGCGGCCGGCATAGCGCTTGCGCGCCAGGTCGTCGGCCACCTTCTGGCACAGGCGGGTGAAGATTTCCGACAGCTCGTCGCGGTCGCGTTTGGCGTGCAGGTCGCGCGCAAACGTGGTCTCGCGGCTGACGCCTTTCGGCTCGTGGCTGGTGCTGATGGCGCGCTCGTCGCGGCCATGGGCGATACGCTGCAGCCATTCGGCGTAGTTCAAGCCAAAGTGCTGCTGCAGCAGGGCCGGGTCGGCAGCGGCCAGCTGGCCCACGGTGTCGATGCCAAGCGCCACCAGCTTCTGCTCGGCCTTGGGACCGATGCCGTTCACCTTGCGCACCGGCAGCGGCCAGATGCGCGCCGGCACATCGTCGTAGCCGACCACGGTCAGGCCGTTCGGCTTGTCCAGGTCGGAGCAGATCTTGGCCAGCAGCTTGTTGGGCGCCACGCCGATCGAGCAGGACAGCCCGGTGGCGTCCCGCACCGCGTCCTTGATGCGCTGCGCCAGCGCGCGCGTTTCGCCCGGCACCTCGCTCAGGTCGATGTAGATTTCGTCGATGCCGCGGTCTTCGATCTGCGGCGCGATGCTTGCCACGGCTGCCTTAAACAGGCGCGAATACTTGCGGTAGGAGTCGAAATCGACCGGCAGCAGGATGGCGTCCGGCGCCAGCGCGGCCGCCTTCATGGTGCCCATGGCGGAAAACACGCCCAGCGCGCGCGCCTCGTAGGTGGAGGTGGTGATCACGCCGCGCCCGACATAGTCGCGCAGGCGCGCAAATTCGCGCGTGCCGTCGGGCAGCTCGCGCGGCTGGTGGCGCCCGCCGCCGCCGATCACCACCGGCAGCCCGCGCAGCTCCGGGTAGCGCAGCAGCTCCACGGACGCGTAAAAGGCATCCATGTCGAGGTGGGCAATGCGGCGGGGCCAGTCCATAGGGGGCGGGTTCATAGTCGGGTTCGCTTGGATACTGTAATTATATACAGCATTTTGCGCAAGCGGCGGGCTGGCTATACTGCAACGCATGCGCACCCTCCCCTTGCTGCCCTTGCTGCTGGCCCTGGCCGCCGGCCCCGCTGCAGCCGCCTGCCCGGCCCCCCTGCATGCCGGCGCCAGCGACCTCGGCCTGGCCTCCTTCCGCGCAGACGACAAGGTGACCGGCGCCGCCAACGACGTGCTGCGCGAACTGGCGCGGCGCACCGGCTGCCCGCTCGACATTACCTGGTACCCGCGCGCCCGCCTGTGGGCCGAGTACGCCAGTGGCCGCATCAACCTGACCGGCAGTTCCGCCCGCACGCCGGAGCGCGACCGCCTGGCGCAGTTCGTACCGTACGTGACCACCCGTTTCGACCTGGTGCTGGCGCGCCGTGTCCCCGGCCGCTTCAAGAGTCTGGCCGAATTCGTCGAACGCAGTCAGGCCCGCCTGAACCTGGTGCGCGGCATCTACTACACGCCGGAAGTGGAAGCCCAGGTCGCGCGCCTGCGCGCCCAGAACCGGGTCGAGCTGGTCAACGATTTCGATATCGCGTTCCGCAAGATAGCGCTGGAGCGGGCTGAAGCCACGCTGGCGCCCGTGACGATTTACAAGCGCTACCTGCACAGCGCCGGCCTGCAGGAGCGCGTCACGGTGATGCCGGTGGCCGAGTCGGGTCCCCTGCTGGTGGGCGCATATTTTTCGCGCAGCAGCATGCCGCCGGCCGCCCGCAAAGCCTTTGCCGACGCCCTGCTGGCCATGGTGGCCGACGGCACGGTGGCCCGCATCTACGGCAAATACGTGGGCGAAGCCCATGGCCGCGCCCTGGTGCCGGAGCACGGCAAAGGCATCATTGCGGCGTACCAGTCAATCCCCTGAAGCAGTTGTGGCGGGCGCGCCACGCCGGCGCCGATCGGTACGCCGCGCCGTGGTGCCTATGCCATCATCAGGGCACCAAACTACTTTCTAGCGAGGCAAGGAGATGGGTTTTTCGAACATGAATATCGGCATGCGCCTGGCCATGGGGTTTGCGCTGGCCATTGCTATCCAGCTTGCAATGTCGCTGACGGGGATCAGCCGCCTGCGCCACAACGCCGAATTGACTGACCGCCTGATCAGCGACCGTTACCAGAAGGTGCAGCTGACCAATGAGATGCGCAGCTATTCCAACCGCTCGGCGCAAGCGCTGCGCAATGCCATGCTGGCGCCGGACAAGATCAGCAGCGATGGCTTCCTGGCCAGCATGGCCGAGTCGGAGAAGACGGCCGCCGCCGCCGCCGCCAAGCTGGAGCCGCTGCTGCAGATGGCCGAAGGCAAGCAGCTGTTCGCCGACCAGCGCGCCGCGTTCGAGGCCTTCCGCGCCAAGCGCGATGCCGCCCTGGCCCTGTTCCGCGAGGGCGACCAGGACGGCGCGGTGCAGGCGCTGTTCAAGCAGGTGGTGCCGCTGCAAAACGCCTACTTCGGCAAGCTCGATGCCATCCTCACCTACCAGAGCAAGCTGATGACCGATGATGGCGCGGAAGCGGCGCGCTCGGCCAGCAACGCCACCATGCTGATGCTGGGCATGCTGGTGCTGGCGACCATCGTCTCGGTGGCGGCGGGCTACCTGATCACGCGCTCGGTGACCGGCCCGCTGCTGCAGGCCGTGGCCGTGGCGGAAACCGTGGCGCAGGGCGACCTGACAGCCGACATCACGGTGCGCCGCAACGATGAAACCGGGCGCATGCTGAACGCGCTGAAGGAAATGGTGACGGCATTGACCCGCACCGTGGGCGCGGTGCGCACCTCGACCGACACCATCAACACGGCGGCGTCGGAAATTGCGGCAGGCAACCTGGATCTGTCGCGCCGCACCGAGCAGCAGGCCGCCAGCCTGGAGGAAACCGCCTCGTCGATGGAGGAGCTGACCTCCACCGTGCGCCAGAACGCCGACAATGCGCGCCAGGCCAACCAGCTGGTGGTGTCGGCCGCCGGCCACGCCAACGAGGGCGGCAAGGTGGTGGGCGAGGTGGTGGAAACCATGGGCGGCATCAAGGCCAGCTCGGCGCGCATGGCCGACATCATCAGCACCATCGACGGCATCGCGTTCCAGACCAATATCCTGGCGCTGAATGCGGCGGTGGAAGCGGCGCGCGCGGGCGAGCAGGGGCGCGGTTTCGCGGTGGTGGCGTCGGAAGTGCGCAACCTGGCGCAGCGCAGCGCCGGCGCGGCCAAGGAAATCAAGGCATTGATCGACGATTCGATCCAGAAGGTGGATGCCGGCGGCGTGCTGGTGGACCGCGCCGGCGCCACCATGCAGCAGATCGTCACCTCGGTGCAGCAGGTGGCCGACATCATGAACGAGATCACCTCGGCCAGCCAGGAACAGTCGTCGGGCATCGAGCAGGTCAACCTGGCCATCGTGGAAATGGACAATGCGACGCAGCAGAATGCCGCCCTGGTGGAACAGGCGGCAGCGGCGGCGCGCAGCATGCAGGAGCAGTCGGAGCACCTGGTGGAAGCAGTGGCGGTATTCCGGCTCGATGCGGCGGCGGCGGCCAGCGCACGCATGCAGGCTGCCGCTCCCGCCCGCGCGCCAGCGCCGGCGCGCAGCACGGCGCCGGTACTGCGCGGGGCGCGCAGCGGCACGGCCACGGCGCGCGCGGCAGCCCGCGCCGCCAGCGCGCCGGAATCGGCCGGTGCCGGCCAGGCCGATGCAGCAGAAGCGGCACCGGCGCGTGCGGCGGCGCCCAAGCGCGCTGCAGCCCCGGCCAAGGCCGCGCCGCCCGGCGACGACTGGGAAGAGTTTTAATCAGCCTGGGCGCGGAACCACTGCGCCGTCGCCTCGTCGGCGGGGAAGAACGCTTCGATGCGCAGTTCATGCAGGGTCACGTCGTGTGGCGTGCCCAGGGTGGTGATGGTGGTGAACAGGTTCAGCTCCACGCCATCCTTGCGCACCGTGAAGGGCAGGAAGGGCAAGGCGCGCCGCTCCAGGTTGGGCACGCTCGACACGCTGGCGACGCCGGGAATCGCCAGCAGCTCCTGCAGCAGGCTGGACGCTTCACTGCCCGGCCCGTCGCCCATGGCTTCGCGCTGGATCCACTGCAGCAGGTCGGCGCCCACGTCCTGCCAGTTGACGATGTACTGGCGCAGCGCCTGCGGGTCGAGCGTCAGCTTCATCATATTGCTGCTGGGCGGCGGTCCGTCCAGCAGCCAGTGCAGCAGCTTGCCGGCCGGGCCGTTGCTCATGACCAGGTTCCACAAGCGGTCCACCACCAGCGCCGGATACGGCGCCTGCTGCTGCAGCATGAAATCGAGCGCCTGCTTCACCGCCTGCATTTCCGGATCGCTCAGTTTGCGCTCCTGGTAGGCCGGCGCAAAGCCGGCCGCCAGCAGCATCACGTTGCGTTCGCGCAGCGGGATATCGAGCACGATGCCGAGTTTCAGGATCATCTCGCGGCTGGGCTGCGAGCGCCCGCTTTCCAGGAAGCTGATATGGCGCTGCGAAATGCCGCTCTCGGTTGCCAGCCGCAGCTGGCTGAAACCGCGTTTGCCGCGCCAGTAGCGCATCGCCGCCGCGTAATCGCTGAAATACTGCCCTGGTACCGCTGCGCCCATAAGTCCACCTTCTCAGTCAAGGAAACCGGTCACGCTGGCCAGGCGGCCATCCGCCGCCAGCACCGCCAAATCCGTGCCGCGCGCTACCGGTTCCGCCCCCGGCACGCCCAGCGTCCACGAGAAGCGTACCATGTCGTTGTGGCTGGCCGGGGTGCCCGCCAGCGCAAAGCGGTGGCCCGGGAAGTGGTCCTGGGCGCCGGCGATCATGGCGTCCAGGCCGGCGTGGCCCGCGCCCTGCATCAGCGGGTCCTTGTAGGCGGCCTGCGGGGCAAAGGCCGCTTCCACCGCGGCGCGGCGGGCGCCGGGGGCGCGTTCGTTCCAGGCGGCCAGGTATTGTTCGACGATGTGCATGGTGTATCTCCTTTCGTGTTGTGACAGGCCCATTGTCAGGAATTGTTCGCCGTGCGACGATTACCTGCCAGGTAATCAAACGACACCCATGAAATCCGCCCCCATCCTGCTGCTGGCAGCCCTGGCCGGCAGCGCCAGCGCCAGCTGCCCGAGCTCCCTGCCGCTGCAAGGGGCGCTCACCATTGCCACCTGCCCTCCAATGAAGGAGGGCTGCGTGCCGGCCGAGCAGGCCTTGCACAGCTACATGCAAGCGCTGCCGGACGCCGGCGACGAGGTGCTGCGCATCGGCGCGCATGGCAGCCCCTGGCACCTGTACGGCGCCGACTACCGTATCCTCGGCATCGGGCAGCTGGCCGGCATGGTGCGCGCCCAGGGCGGCAAGATCCGGCGCGTGCTGCTGCTTTCCTCGTGGAGCGCGGTGGCGCCGGACCGGCAGCGCAAGGCGCTGGCGCAGCAGCTGGCGCAGGCGCTGGGCGGCATGCCGGTCGAGGGCCAGGATGGATTCGTCTGGCTGGACGGCAAAGGCGGCAGCTACACCACGCGGCAAGCCGCCTCCCTGTTCGCGGCCGGTCCATACGCGGTCGAGCAGGGCAGTCCGGTCATGGCGGCGCTGGCGGCCGGCTGGCCCGCCATGCTGGAGGCCCAGTTCATGCAGCAGAAGGAAGCCGGCGCCCTGCTGCGGGCCGGCGTCGGCCATGAGATGTTCAGCCTCTGCCCGGAGCGCGCACTGGCGGCCTTCGAGGCGGCAGCGGCGCTGGCGGAACCGGTCGCCGCGTATAATGCGGCCATCCTGCGCCTGGAGCGTAATGCCCGGGGCGACGCGCAGGCGGCGCGCGCCCTGCTGCAGAAAGCCGCAGCCCAGGGCGACCAGCCGTCGGCAGCTTTATTGGCCAGCCTGGCCCGCAACAAGAAACCGGAGGGGAAATAATGAAGTTCATGCACCTGGCCTGCTTTGCCACCAGTCTCGCAGCAAGCGTCGCCGCCTGCGCGGCGGAACCGGTGCAGACACGCGACATTCCGCTCGAAAACTTCATGGGTGCCGGGCGCCTGCCGCTGCGGATCGACCTGAAAGTCCCGGTGCCGGTCGACTACATGCCGGCCAAAATCAAGAAGATCGGCTACCAGTACTGGATGCGCCCGGCCGACGCCGCCAGCGCCACGGCGGCCCAGCTGCCGAACCGCAACGGCTATATGTACGGTTCCACCGCCACCAACGTGACCTACGAGGTGCGCACCAAGATGTTCTACGGCATCGACGACCCGGGTTCGCTGAACAAGATGAAAGCCGCCGCCACCAACATCAAGGTGACGCCGTTCAAGGACGGCAAGCACCCGGCGGTGCTGCTGTCCATGGTCAGCAATACCACCGGCCAGCCGGCCTACTTCATATACATGGCGACCGGCGTCAAGAACGAAGTGTTCTTCCTCTCCTTCCGCGCGCCGGACGGCCGGCCCGACATCGGCGACGCCGTGTGGGCCAAGCTGGCCGAGAACCTGAAAGCCGGCATCAGGTAAGCAGGATGGCGCGGAAGTCGTTGACGTTGGTGCGCGTGGGCCCGGTCACCACCAGGTCGCCCAGCGCCGCGAAGAAGCCGTAGCCGTCGTTGTTGTCGAGCAGGGCGCGCGCGTCCAGGCCCAGTGCCGCCGCGCGCTGCAGCGTGTCCGGCGCCAGCACGGCGCCGGCATTGTCCTCCGTGCCGTCGATGCCGTCCGTGTCGCAGGCCATGGCATGCACGCCGGGCGTGCCCTGCAGGGCCACGGCCAGCGCCAGCAGGTACTCCGCATTGCGTCCGCCGCGCCCATTGCCGCGCACCGTGACGCTGGTTTCGCCGCCCGACAGGATGACGCAGGGCGGCCGCAGCGGGCTGCCATGCGCGATCACTCCTTGCACCAGGGCCGCATGCGCCAGCGCCACCGTGCGCGCCTCCCCTTCCAGCCGGTCGCCCAGCACCAGCGGCCGCAGGCCCTCGGCGCGCGCCGCGTCGGCCGCCGCCTGCAAGGCCTGGCGCGCGCTGGCGATAACGGCCACGCAGTTGCGCTGCAGGCGCGGGTCGCCCGGCTTGGGCGTTTCCAGCGCCGGGTCGTGCAGCACGGCGCTGACTTCGGGCGGGATGGCGATGCCGTAATGCCGCAGGATGCGCAGCGCGTCCTGCGCAGTGCTGGCATCGGGCAGCGTGGGGCCGCTGGCCACCACGGCCGGATCGTCGCCCGGCACGTCCGACAGCACCAGCGTCACCACGCGCGCCGCGCCGCAGGCCAGCGCCAGGCGCCCGCCCTTGATCGCCGACAGGTGCTTGCGCACGGTATTGACCTCGCTGATCGGCGCCCCGCTGCGCAGCAAGGCCTGGTTGATGTCGCGCTTCTGCTGCAAGGTGATGGCGCCGGCCGGCAGCGCCATCAGCGCCGAGCCGCCGCCCGACATCAGGCACAGCACCATATCGTCCGGCCCCAGGCCTTGCACCGCCGCCAGCATGCGCTGCGCCGCCGCCGCGCTGGCGTCGTCCGGCACCGGGTGGCCGGCCTCGATCACCTCGACCAGGCGGGTCGGCGCGCCGTGGCCGTAGCGCGTCACCACCACGCCGCTGAGCGGGCCGTGCCAGCGCCGCTCCACGCCCTGCGCCATGCGCGCCGCCGCCTTGCCGGCGCCGATCACCACGGTGCGGCCCTTGGGCGGCGGCGGCAGGTGGGCGCCGATGGTTTCCAGCGGATCGGCCGCGCGCAGGGCGGCATTGAACAACTCTGCCAGCAGGGCGCGTCCCGTCTTCACAGCATCTCTCCTTTGCGTCCGACACAGGCCAGCACCAGCGCGCCGCCGGCCGCCAGGCTGGCCGCCAGCAGCAGCATGCCGTTGGCGGTACTGTGGGTGGCGTCCTTGATGGCGCCCACCAGGTAGGGGCTGGCGAAGCCGGCCAGGTTGCCCAGCGAATTGATCATGGCGATGCCGGCCGCCGCCGCCGCGCCGCCCAGCATGGCGGTCGGGATGCTCCAGAACACGGGGAAGGTGCTGAGGATGCCGGCCGTGGCCACGCTCAGCGCCGCCAGCGCCAGCACGGGGCTGTGCGCGTAGTGGGTCGACGCCACCAGCCCGGCGGCGCCGACAAAGGCCGGGATGGCGGCATGCCAGCGCCGTTCGCCGCTGCGGTCGGAATGGCGTGCCACCACCACCATGCACAGCGCCGCCAGGCCATAGGGAATCGCCGTCAGCAGGCCGATGTCGAGCACGTCCTGCACGCCGGCATTGCGGATCAGCTGCGGCAGCCAGAAGCCGACGCCGTACAGGCCCATCACGAACAGGAAGTACATCAGCGCCAGGATCCACACCCGGCTGCTGCCAAACACGTGGCGCAGCGGCCAGTGCGCGCGCGCGGCGCCGTCGCGCGCCAGTTCGTGCTTGAGCACCGCCTTTTCCTCGTCGTCCAGCCAGTTGGCGTCGTCGATGCCGTCGTCCAGCACAGCCAGCGTCAGCACGCCCAGCGCCACCGCCGGCAGGCCCTCCAGCAGGAACAGCCACTGCCAGCCGGCCAGGCCGGCGTGGCCGGCGAAGTGCGACATGATCCAGCCCGACAGCGGGCCGCCCACCACGCCCGCCACCGCCACCCCGCTCATGAAGATGGCGACGATGCGGGCGCGCCGCTGCGCCGGGTACCAGTAGGTCAGGTACATGATCACGCCGGGGAAGAAGCCGGCTTCCGCCACGCCGAGCAGGAAGCGCATCACATAGAAGGCGGCCGGACTGCTGGTGAACATCATGGCGGCCGACAGCAGGCCCCAGCTGGCCATGATGCGCGCGATCCAGCGCCGCGCGCCGACGCGCAGCATCAGCAGGTTGGCCGGCACCTCGAACAGGAAATAGCCGAGGAAGAAGATACCGGCGCCCAGGCCGTACACTGTGTCCGACAATTGCAGGTCGGCCTGCATCTGCAGTTTGGCGAAACCGACGTTGACGCGGTCCAGGTAAGCCACCACGTAGCAGACGAACAGGAAGGGCAGGAGGCGCCAGCCGACGCGCGCGTACAGCTTCTCGGTAGTGATCATTATTGTTGTATTTCTAACTATCAGACCCTAGAATCATTGCACATTTTTTCCTGAGGAGTCCAAGAAGTGAAGAAACGTTATGTAGCAAGCCTGCTGCTGCCGCTGCTGGCCGCACCCGCCCTGGCCGCCGATGTGCCGCAGCCGCCGATCGCCGCCAAGACCCAGTGGATGGAAACCCGCCACGGCGAGCAGGTGACCGACGATTACCGCTGGTTGCACGATAAAAAAGACCCGGCCGTGATCGACTACCTGAACGCGGAGAATGCCTACACCGCCGCGATGACCGAGAACATCAAGCCGTTCGCCGATGCGCTGTACAAGGAGTTCAAGGACCGCACCATGCCGGCCGACCTGTCGGTGCCGGCGCGCCGCGGCGATTACTACTATTACACCCGGGTGGAAGCGGGCAAGCAGTATCCGCTCAACTGCCGCCGCCTGGCGGCCAAGGATGGCAGCTACGACGCCAGCGCGCCGGAGGAAATCATGCTGGACCAGAACGCCATGGCCGAAGGCCTGAAGTTCTTCCACGTCGGCGCGATGGTGGCCAGCCCGGACGCCAGGCTGCTGGCCTATACCACCGACAACAACGGCTTCCGCCAGTACGAACTGCATGTGAAGGACCTGGCCAGCGGCAAGGTGCTGGCGCTTTCCATGCCGCGCGTGACGTCGCTGGCCTGGGCGGCCGACAACAAGACCCTGTTCGTGGTGCAGGAAGACGCCACCACCAAGCGCGCCGACCGCCTGTTCCGCGTGTCGCTGGACGGCCAGCAGGAACAGGTCTACCACGAGGCGGTCGAGCAGTTCAACCTCGACGTGGTCGGCAGCCTGGACCGCAAGCACATCTTCCTGGTGTCGGGCGCCACCGACACCACCGAAGTGTTCATGCTGCCGGCCGACCAGCCGACGGGCAAGTTCAAGTCCGTGCTGGGCCGCACCAAGGGCCACCGCTACTACGTCAGCCACCGCGAGGGCCAGCTCTACATCCGCACCAACAAGAATGCCAAGAACTTCCGCCTGGTGAGCGCGCCGGTCGCCAATCCGAAGAAGTGGACCGAAGTCGTGCCGCACGATAAAGCCACCCTGCTGCAGGGCGTGACCGCTTTCAAAGGCTACCTGGCGGTGCAGGAAAAATCGCAGGCCCTGGCGCGCACCCGCATCTACGACTTCGCCAGCAAGAAGTGGCTGACCGTGAAGTTCGACGATGAAGTGTATGTCGCCATGCCGTCCACCAACCTGGAGTACGGCCTGACCAAGTACCGCCTCAGCTACCAGTCGCCGCTGTCGCCCGCCGCCACCATCGACGTCGACATGAAAACCGGCGAGCGCACCGTGCTGAAGAAGCAGGAGATTGCCGGCGGCTTCGACTTCAGCCAGTACGAGACCAAGCGCCTGTGGGCCACCGCGCGCGACGGCGTGAAAGTGCCGCTGTGGGTGGCCTACAAGAAGGGCGTGAAGCTGGACGGTTCGGCGCCGCTGGTGCTGTACTCCTACGGTTCCTACGGCATCCCGCAAGAGGCCAACTTCTCCCTGATCCGCCTGAGCTTGCTCGAGCGCGGCGTGGTGTATGCGGCGGCGCACATCCGCGGCGGCAACGACCTGGGCGAGCAGTGGCATGACGACGGCATGCTGATGAAGAAAAAGAACACCTTCAACGACTTCATCGACAGCGCCGAGTACCTGATCAAGGAAAAATGGACCAGCCGCGACCGCCTGGCAATCCAGGGCGGCAGCGCCGGCGGCCTGCTGATGGGCGCGGTGGTGAATATGCGCCCCGACCTGTTCAAGGCGGTGCATGCGGCCGTGCCGTTCGTTGACGTGATGAACACCATGATGGACGCCAGCCTGCCGCTGACCACCGGCGAGTACCTGGAATGGGGCAATCCGAACGAGAAGGCGGCCTACGACTACATGCGCAGCTATTCCCCGTATGACAACATCTTGATGAAAGATTATCCCGCCATGCTGGTGACCACCGGCCTGAACGACAGCCAGGTCATGTATTGGGAGCCTGCCAAGTACGTGGCCAAGCTGCGCCGCCACAAGACCGACAGCAACCCGCTGCTGCTGAAAGTGAATATGGGGGCCGGCCACGGCGGCGCTTCCGGCCGCTATAACGCACTGCAGGAGAAGGCGTTCGAGTACGCCTGGATCATGTCGCAGATCGGGGTCACCAAATAATTTTTGCGATTTTTTGGAAAAACCCTTGCATTGGTTTTTAAAACCATCCTATAATGCGGCCTCTTCTGAACGTTGTGACAAACGTTCGACAGTGAAGGCGAGGGCGTTTAGCTCAGTTGGTAGAGCGGATCCCTTACAAGGATTAGGTCGGGAGTTCGACCCTCTCAACGCCCACCAGGTGCTGTGATGAAGAATTGGAGCGGTAGTTCAGTTGGTTAGAATACCGGCCTGTCACGCCGGGGGTCGCGGGTTCGAGCCCCGTCCGCTCCGCCAATATTCAGAGAGAAGCCCGGCTAGTCCGGGCTTTTTTCATTCCCGAGGCACTGGATGCATCCCTACATCCGCTACCGCCGCCAGATGGCGCGCCACTCCCTGCGGCAGTTCCTTGCCAGCATGGTCAATTCCCTCGAAATCCTCGGCCTGGTGTTCGCACCCGTCGCGCTCGGCTTATTGGCCTTCCTGTCCATGCCCGTCATGCTGGCGGTGACGCATGGCGCCGCCAGCGCGCTGGCTGCCATTGCCGGCCAGGCCATGCTGGTGGCGCTGCCCGTGCTGTTGCTGCGCAAGCGCCTGCACCCGGCCGATGCCGTGGCATGGGAGCGCACGCTGCCGGTGCCCGCCGCCCTGGGCTGGCGCGGCGACTGGCTAGTGGCAGGGCGGCTGGTGGGCTGGATGGCTGGCGCCTGCGCCGTTTCCGCCGCCATCTGGCTGTACCAGTGGCCGGCATGGCTGCGGCCCGTCTGGGGACGCGCCCTGGGCGCCCTGGCGGCCTCGCTGGCACTGGGCTGGGCCCTGGCAACCGCCATCGTCGCCGCGCGCCGGCTGCGCCTGCGCCAGCGCGGCATTCCACGCAGGCCGGGCCTGCGGCCTGGCGTGGCAGCCGGGGCCAGCTATGCGCCCCGCCCTTTGCGGCCGCGCTACCTGGCCCTGTGGCACCGCCTGTTCTGGCTGCCGTTCTGGCGCGGCGAGAACAAGGTCGGCGTCCAGCAATGCGCCCTGCTGCTGGCGGCGCTGGCCGGCGCGGCGGCCTGGAGCACGCACGCGCTGCCCTTGCCGCGCGCGGCGCTGGGCCTGTTCACCAGCCTGGCCCTGGTGCTGCTGGTGGACCGCGGCGACAAGGCGGTGCGCGAACAGGCCGCAGCCATTGCGCAGCCGCTGGCCATGTGGCCGCTGGCACCCCAGCCGCTGCTGCTGGCCGCGCGCGGCTTCACCTTGCTGCCAGCCTTGCTGGTCCTGGCACTGCTGGCCAGCGTGCTGGCTGCGCCGCTGCCCGCTGCCGCCAGCGGCTTGCGCGGCGGGCTGGCCGTGCTGTGGCTGGCCGCTGCCGCCGGCGCCGCCGTCGCGCTTGTCGTGCTGCCGGCACCGCCGCGCGGGCGCGTGGTGCTGGTGGCCTTGTCCATCCTTCTCCTGACCGCGATTGGAAGCGAACTATGGGCCTGACCATCGAGTCCCTGAATTTTGAATACACCGGCCGCGTGCTGTTCCGCGGCTTTGCCATGCAGGCCGGGCCGGGCATCACCTGGCTGCGCGGCGAGAACGGCGCGGGCAAGACCACGCTCATGAAACTGATCGCGGGCGCCATGGCGCCGCACCACGGCAGCATCCGCCTGGGCGCTATCGACCAGGCCGCGCACGCGTTGGAGTACCGCCGGCAATGCTTCTACTGCGGCGGCGACACGCCGCAACTGCCATGGCTGACAGTGCGCGAAATGCTGGACTTGCACGTGGCGCTGTATCCGGGCACGGACGCGGCGCTGCTGGAGGAGGAGCTGCGCGCCATGCGCCTGCTGCCGGTGCTGGGACAGGCGGTATCGGCCCTGTCGCTGGGGCAGCACAAGAAGATGCAGTTGGCGCTGGCGTTCGCGCTGCCGGTGCAGCTGCTGCTGATCGATGAACCGTTTAACGGACTGGATGCGGCCGCGCTGGAATACGTGCGGGCGCGGCTCGCGGCGCGCCAGGGCATCGTTGTACTGACCAGCCACCTGGAGCCGCAGGTGCCGATCGCGCACATCGTGCAGATTTAAAGCGCCAGCTATTTGGCGCCAGGCGAATCTGCATTATAATTCTGCCTCTTCTGGGCGTTGTGACAAACGCCCGGCAGCGATGGCGGGGGCGTTTAGCTCAGTTGGTAGAGCGGATCCCTTACAAGGATTAGGTCGGGAGTTCGACCCTCTCAACGCCCACCAGGTGCTGTGATGAAGAATTGGAGCGGTAGTTCAGTTGGTTAGAATACCGGCCTGTCACGCCGGGGGTCGCGGGTTCGAGCCCCGTCCGCTCCGCCAGTACATAGAGAAAAGCCCCGAAGTTTTTTCGGGGCTTTTTTCGTTTTGGACCCAGTCAGTTCACATGCCCGGGGTTCGGTTGTGCGTTACTGGCCAACGGCCCGAGACGACGAAATACCTGGGGTCTGACCCTTGGGTCAGACCCCGCCTTACCGGGTTCAAGCAGCGATAGCCGCCGGCTCATCATCCGCGCTGGAGCGGATCAGGTAATCGAAGGAGCCCAGCGCCGCCTTGGCCCCCTCGCCCACCGCGATCACGATCTGCTTGTACGGCACGGTGGTCACGTCGCCCGCCGCGAACACGCCGGTCACCGACGTCTGACCCTTGTTGTCCACCTCGATCTCGCCATGCTTGGACAGGTCGATGGTGCCCTTCAGCCACTCGGTATTCGGCACCAGGCCGATCTGCACAAACACGCCTTCCAGGTCGACGCGATGCGACTGGCCGCTTTCGCGGTCGGTATAGCTCAGGCCATTGACCTTCTTGCCGTCGCCATGGATCTCGGTGGTCTGCGCCGACTTGATCACCTTCACATTGCGCAGGGTGGCCAGCTTGCGCTGCAGCACCGCGTCCGCGCGCAGTTCGGCGCCGAACTCGATCAGGGTCACATGCTCGACGATACCGGCCAGGTCGATCGCCGCTTCCACGCCCGAGTTGCCGCCGCCGATCACCGCCACGCGCTTGCCCTTGAACAGCGGGCCG
>NZ_JAYSCO010000032.1:0-26273 GCF_041914865.1 Pseudoduganella sp.
CGTGTGTGGCGTGTGTGGCGTGTGTGGCGTGTGTGGCGTGTGTGGCGTGTGTGGCCGGCGCGGCGTGCGCAGCTGGTGCGGCGGCGTAAGGGGAGGCTTTGTTCATGTGCTGGTCTTCCTGTTCAGCCGTGCCGGGTGTTGGCCTGGATCCGCTGCAGCATGTTTTCCAGCTGCGCTTCCTCTTCCGCGCTAAATCCCTGCAGCATGCGCTGGTTGACGCGGCTGACGGCGGCCATCATCTGCGGGTAGAGGGCGCGGGCGGTATCGGTCAGCTCCAGGTTCAGGGCGCGCCGGTCGGCCGGGCAAGGCACGCGGCGGATCAGGCCTTTTTCCTCCACACGGTCCAGCAGGCGTTTCATGGCGCCGGTGTCGTAATCGAGGTAGCGCGCAAAGTCGCTCAGGGTGTGCGCGCGCTGGTGGGCGATGCCGGCGATGACGCGGAACTGGGCGCAGGTCAGCCCCAGCGGCTCGAGTTCGTCGCTCATGTCGCGGAAGGCGGCGTTGCGGGTCTGGCTCAGCAAGTAGCCGAGGAAGCCGCCGCGCAGGGTAGTCCAGGAGGGATCGGTCATGGCAATATCCTTCATTAATGAAGTAATTATACTGCCTAGGCAGAGAAAATCAAGGAATCCGCATTCGGTGTAGAGTGGGCCTAACTATTGAGGAGAGCACAATGGACGAGGAAACCAGGCGGCAATTCATTGCCGAGGTGTGGAAGCGCTATGTGGAGGTGCAGAACTGGGCCATCGCCAACTGGCCGGACAAGGAGCACCCGCTGAGCAGTGCCGAATTTGTCGAAGGGAGGAAGGAAATACTGGGCCTGGGCTTACCACCCAACCTGCGGCCCGGCTATGAGCCGCCCCAGCCGGCATTGGAGCCGGAGCAGGGCGGCCCGCAGTATCAGGACGTGACGCCGGCGCCCTGGCCCTGAGCCAGGTGATAGGCGGCGTAGCTGACCACCAGGCAGGCGGCCAGGCCGAAGGCCAGGTGCAGGGCGCTGCCAAACAGCAGCGGCGCCACCAGGCCGGACACCAGCGCGAACAGCATCATCTGCAGGAAGGACTGCATCGAGGCCGCCAGGCCGCTATGGTTGGGGAACAGGTTCATGCCCGCCAGCGTCAGCGGCGGCATGGCCAGGGCCAGCGAGAACGAGTACAGGAACAGCGGCAGCACGGCCCACGGAATGGCGGCGCTGAAGAACCAGTTGTACGCCACGTTAAGCGCAGCGGAAACGGCCATCAGCGCAAAGCTGATGCGGATCAGGGCGCGCGGCGCCACCTTGTGCGCCAGTTTGCCGCTGGCCGTGGCGCCCAGCACGTGGCCGCTGATCAGCGGGATGAAGAGCCAGGCGAAGGCGGTTTCCGGCAGCTTCAGGATGTGCATGATGAAGTAGGCGGCGGAGCCGATGTACAGCGCAAAGCCGCCGAAGGCCGCGCCCAGCGAAATCGAGAGCAGCAGGAAGCAGCGGTGGCGCAGCACCATCCAGTAATTGCCGGCGATGGCGCCCAGGTGCAGCGGGTGGCGCTTTTCTTTCGGCAGGCTTTCCGGCAG
Organism: Pseudoduganella sp.; assembly: GCF_041914865.1. Classification (NCBI taxonomy): domain Bacteria; kingdom Pseudomonadati; phylum Pseudomonadota; class Betaproteobacteria; order Burkholderiales; family Oxalobacteraceae; genus Pseudoduganella; species Pseudoduganella sp. The sequence goes on from NZ_JAYSCO010000032.1 coordinate 1,549, forward strand.
CCAGCGCCAGACCGCCACCAGCATCACCACGCCGAAGGCGGTGAGGAACCAGAAGATCGAGCGCCAGCCGAACGACACCTGCAGCCAGCCGCCGAGCACCGGCGCAATCGCCGGCGCCAGGCCGAACACCATCATTATATTGCCCAGCATCTTCTGGGCTTCCATGCCCTCAAAACGGTCCTGCACGATGGCGCGGCCGATCACCGAACCGGCGCCCGACGCCAGCCCTTGCAGCACGCGCGCGCCGAGCAGGAAGCCGAAGGAGCCGGCCAGCGCGCCGCCCAGCGACGCCAGGATGTACAGCACCAGCGACCACAGGATCACGGGCCGGCGACCAAAGCTGTCGGACAGGGTGCCGTAGAACAGCATCATGAAAGCGAACGTGAACAGGAACAGGCTCAGGGTCTGCTGGATCGCCATCGGGCTGGCGCTGAAGGTCTCCGCGATGGCAGGGAATGATGGCAGGTAAGTATCGATTGCCAGCGGGCCGACCATGGTCAGGCCGGCAAGCAGCAAGGTAAGGAGGATATTCTTCATGTAATGCCCGGGATCAAGGGCGCTATTTTAAGGGAATCGCCGATTGCCTGCTTATGCGCTGGAAGCATAAGCTTCTGCGAACTGCTTCTTTCGTTTTTGCGCCGCGGCTCGATATGCTTGTGCCTTATGGCTATCGACTCTTACGGCGCCGCGAGCGGCGCAGCACGCTGGGACCTCGACGAAGTGGTGCGCCAGCTGCGCGTGTCGCGCGAAGCGACGCACAACATCCGCCACCAGGGACGCGTACGCGAACTGCCGTCGCGCGCCGAGCTGGTGCAAATCCTGGAAGGACTGTCCGCCGTGCTGTTCCCCACGCACTACGGCCGCCCCAACCTGACCGACGAAAGCATCGACTACTTCGTCGGCGACACGCTGAACACCACGCTCGACCGCCTGCACGAACAGGTGCGGCGCGGCCTGCAGTTCGGCGCCGGGCCGGCGGAGACGGAAGAAGGGCAGGCGCAGGCCGCGCTGTCCATCACGCGCGCCTTCGCCGCCACGCTGCCGCAGATCCGCGCGCTGCTGGTGTCCGATGTGCAGGCAGCCTACGCCGGCGACCCCGCCGCCACCTCGATCGCCGAAATCATGCTGTGCTACCCGGGCATGGTGGCGATCCTGCACTACCGGCTGGCGCACAGCCTGCATCGCCTGGGCGCGCCCTTCATCGCGCGCATCATCAGCGACATCGCCCACTCGCGCACCGGCATCGACATCCACCCCGCCGCGCAGATCGGCGCCAGCTTCTTCATCGACCACGGCACCGGCGTAGTGATCGGCGAAACCACCATCATCGGCGAGCGGGTGCGCCTGTACCAGCACGTGACGCTGGGCGCCAAACGCTTCCCGGCAGATGCATCGGGCAACCTGATCAAAGGCACGCCGCGCCACCCGATCGTGGAAGACGACGTGGTGATCTACGCCGGCGCCACGGTGCTCGGACGGATCACGATCGGCGCCGGTTCCACAATCGGCGGCAATATCTGGCTGACGCAAAGCGTGCCGCCCGACAGCAACGTATCGCAAGCGCATATGCGCAGTGACTAAGGCGCGCGCCCGCCATACCGGCGGGGCAGGCGCCCTTGGCCGCCGCGGCGACGAAGAAAAGCGGATAAGCAAACGCAAAACAATTCGTTGGCCCGGCACGGCGGGCAGCGTACGCTTGGCAGCTCCCATCCACCCGCACAAGGATACGCATGAACCGCTACCAGCAAGCACGCGCAGCCCGCCGCCGCATCCTGGGATTCTTTGCCGCCAGCCTGTTCCTGGCCGGCTTGCTGGCCGGGCTGCTGCCCTCCGCCTTGCTGGCCTAGGGGAGGGCGGCGCGCAACCGCCTACCTCGAAAGGGTGATTGTTTTTTGCTTGAATGTGGTGCCTACTATCGAAAAAGTCGATCAGTAGCGCGCACATTATGCGTTTTACACTGATCGGTAGTCGTCGCATAATGGTCAATCCAACCCACATGGAGCACTGACAATGAAAAAACTGATCGCCCTGGCCCTGGCCGCCGGCTTCTCGCTCGCCGCCTCCGCCGCGCCGGAAACCTTCAACATCGATCCAAGCCACTCCTTCTCCCGTTTTGAGTACAGCCACTTCGGCTACTCGACCCAGGTGAACAAGTTCAACAGCACCGTCGGCAAGATCACGATCGACCGCGCCGCCAAGACCGGCTCGGTGGAAGTGACCATCGACCCGAAATCGGCCAACACCGGCTCCGACCTGTTCAACAGCCACCTGCAAGGCCCCGACTTCCTCGACTCCGCCAAATACCCGGCCATCACCTACAAGTCCACCAAGTTCGTCTTCAACGGCGACAAGCTGGCCGGCGTAGAAGGCAACCTGACCATCAAGGGCGTGACCAAGCCAGTTAACCTGGAAGTGACCTCCTTCCACTGCATGCCGCACCCGATGCTGAAGAAAGACGCCTGCGGCGCCAACGCCATCGCCAAGATCAAGCGCAGCGACTTCGGCGCCGGCAAATACGCCCCGCACGTCAGCGACGAGCTCACCCTCGGCTTCTCCATCGAAGCGATCAAGGAGTAAGACCATGGCCCGACCGCTGCTGGCCGCAGCCTTGCTGGCTGCCTTGCTGCCGCATGCCCAAGCGACAGACCTGATCATCACCAATGGCAAGGTCGCCACGATGGCGCGCGAAGGCAGCTTCGCGCAGGCAGTCGCCGTCAAGGACGGCATCATCACCGCCGTGGGCAGCAACGCCCAGGTGCTCAGGCTGAAAAAGCCCGGCACACAGGTGATCGACGCCGGCGGCCGCACGGTCATCCCGGGTCTGAACGACTCCCACCTGCACATCATCCGCGAAGGCCTGAACTACAACGCCGAACTGCGCTGGGACGGCGTAACCTCGCTCAAGCGCGCCATGCAGATGCTGCGCGAGCAGGCCGCCCGCACGCCGGACGGCGCCTGGATCAAGGTGGTGGGTGGCTTTAACGAATTCCAGTTCGAGGAACGGCGCCTGCCGACGCTGGAAGAAATCAACGAAGCCGTGCCCGACAAGCCGGTCTTCATCCTCTACCTGTACGGCCTGGGCTTCCTGAACAAGAAGGGCATCGAAGTCCTGGGCTACGACAAGGACACCAAATACAAGGACGGCGTGGTGGAGCTGGGCGCCGACGGCAAGCCGACCGGCCTGCTGGTCGCCAAGCCGAACGCCATGGTGCTGTACTCCACGCTCGGCAAGACCGGCGCGCTGCCGCGCGAGCAGCAGCTGAATTCCACCATCCACTACTACCGCGAGATGAACCGCCTGGGCGTGACCAGTGCCATCGATGCCGGCGGCGGTGGCCAGGCCTACCCCGACGACTACTCGGTGACCCTGGAGCTGGCCAAGGACGGCAAGCTGACCGTGCGCACGTCCTACTACCTGTTCGCGCAAAAGCCCGGCAAGGAGCTGGAGGATTACCAGCGCTGGCTCACGATGGCCAAGCCCGACCGCAACGACCACATGTTCTATGCCAACGGCTACAACACCGAAGGCGCCGGTGAGAACCTGGTCTGGAGCGCCGCCGACTTCGAGAACTTCCTCGAACCGCGCCCCGAGATGCCAAGCCATATGGAAGGCGAACTGGAACCGGTGCTGCGCCTGCTGGTGAAGAACCGCTGGCCGTTCCGCATCCATGCCACCTACGGCGAATCGATCGAACGCGACCTGGCCGTGATCGAAAAGGTCAACCGCGAGATCCCGTTCAAGGGCCTGCGCTGGTTCTTCGACCACGCCGAGACGATCACCGACGCCCAGCTGGCGCGCGTGAAGGCACTGGGCGGCGGCGTCGCCGTGCAGGACCGCATGTACTTCCAGGGCGAGCACTACTGGCAGCGCTACGGCGCACAAACGCGCCAGATGCCGCCGCTGCGCAAGATGCTCGAGATGAAGATCCCGGTCGGCCTCGGCACGGACGGCACGCGCGTCTCGAGCTATGGCCCGTGGCCCTCGATCTACTGGGCGGTGACGGGCAAGACCGCCGGCGGGCTCTCCATGTGGCAGCCGCGCGACCGCCTCAGCCGCTTTGAAGCGCTGAAGCTGATGACCTCGGGCAGCGCCTGGTTCAGCGGCGAGGAAAAGCTGAAAGGCCAGATCGCCAAAGGCCAGTATGCCGACCTGGTGGTGCTGCCGAAAGACTATTTCAGCATCCCCGAAGCCGAGATCAAGACGCTGGAAAGCGCCCTGACCGTCGTCAACGGCCGCATCGTCCACGCCGCAGGCGACTTCGCCCGCTACGCCCCCGAAGCGCCGCCGATCCAGCCCGAGTGGAGCCCCGTCAAGCATTACGGCGGCTACCAGAACCGCTAAGCGCGCGAGCCCGGGTCACGCCAAGTGGCACGGGCGCGGTTTGCCCCGGTGTTGCGGGTGGGATATTGACTTCCTGGGTTCTTGGTTAATACTTCCATGACCGCCCATCCCCGCCTGAAGGTGTCCTATGGATCTGCTGCATCACACCCCTCGCGTCGACCTGGCGCGCAGTGAGATCGTTGACCGTGGTATCGAGGTGCAAGCCAGTTTCAGCACCTTGTGCGCCGTGGAATATATGAAGTCCCACAACATATCGTCCGCCATCATCCAGCGTGTCTTGCTGCAGCCTGCCCAGCGGCGTGCGGCAGGGCAGGTTATGCACAACAATTGACGATAGGTATCACGCGACTTTAATTAGTTAAAGAACGCGTGTGAGAATTCGTGATTTTCTAAGTCGTTGATTTTTAATGGACTTTTATCTGCACATTGAACAGGCAGTTTGTTGGAAATGGCGTCGTTGAGGGCTGTTTGCCTTGTCAAGACCCCCTTATCAACAAAGATATCCACAAACAATGTGGATAAGGGAAAAAGCCCTTTTCAATCCGCCACTTAGCGCGGTTAGCGGGAAATAACGGGGAAATGGCAGCAAGATAACTACTGTACGTGCATACAGTATTATTTCAGGATGCGTCCCGAGGCGCTGAAAGTGCCCGGTTCCGCGCCCGGCTGGACCTGGATATCCACAGTGGCAGGCGGCTGGCCAATGGTGAGCTGGCCGGACCATGCTTCACCCTGCTGCAAGCCCTGCAGGATGGCGGCAAATTGCTCGCGGTGCTGGTTGTATTTGGCCAGCTGGGCTTGCAGCTGCACCAGGTCGGAATAATTGCGCAGGGACGAAATGACCGTGGTGAACAGCTTGCGCGTGGTCAGGTCAGTCTTGCACCAGAAATCATTGATGTCGTAGTCGAGGATGATGCTGTGCTCCAGCGCCTGGCCGGGCTGGCCGGTCCGCAGCACAATGCGCACCAGCTCGTTCTTCAGTTCCGAGCGGATCTGGTTGGCAACGCGCAGGCCGGCATCGCTGGTTTCCATGATCACGTCCAGCAGCACCAGTGCCACGTCGGGATTGTTGCGCAGGGTCGTCAGCGCTTCTTCGCCGGAGTAGGCGTGCAGGAAGCTCAGGCGGCGGCCCATGAAGCAGGCGTTGCTAAGGGAGAACTTGGTAACCACGTGCACGTCGACGTCATCGTCGACGATCAGGACCCGCCACGGCGCGGGGCTGGCGCCGGCGGCGAGTTCGGAAGAACCGGCCTGCGCCTCGTCGTCAATCATCCAGCCTTCGTTTGCGTCGTCGTCAGGAACTTTCACGTCCATGCATTTTCCCTTCATCCATTGTGGACACGTTATTCTGCGGCAGGGTTTTTGTCAAAATATTTTCCGAAGGCTCAGTGAGTTGCAAGAAAGCACACACGCACACTTGCTAAGTCTTTGATTTTATTAGAACTAAACGTTTGCCAAAGAATTGGGCAATTTATAGAAAGCCGCGCCGTTACAGGCGAAACGGGCTGTCAAGGGCCGCTTTTCCACATCCTTATCCACAGTGAAAGTGGATAACTCGAATTTCGTCTTTAAATACTTCGTATTAGCGCAATTTTATCATCTGGTCTATGAAGCTGCTGCGCCCGGGCATATCGGCCGCAACGCTCTTCATGTGAGCGCATGCCAACAAATTTCAAGCGCTAGTTGCCAAAATGCAAAAGTTTCTGTAGCTTTGGCGCGGCTGGAAATTTAAAGGAGCATGAACATTGCACATTTCAAGACGGATCGGCTAGCGTCGCTTGCGCGCGCCGTACGCTTCTGCGCCACGAACGATTCTGTCGCTGGTTTCGTTGGCCTGCTTGTCGTGATCGTATTGGCCGGTTACTTTGGCCCGCCGACGTATCCGGAACCTGTGATAACAAAGCTCGCGCAGCGGCCTGGCATAGCGCAGGGCATTGCGGCGTCCAGGGACGGTTCGGTTTTCATGACGTTCCGCGGCGACGAGGCGCTGTTCCGCCTGGATGCGAGGACGCGGGCAATGGAGGCGGTGACTACATTGCATAACCCCGGAGCTGTTGCTTCCGATGGTAACGGTGGCGCCTATGTGGCCTATAGCGTGGATCCCGGTTACGGCGATGTCTTCCATACGGCCTTGGGGCTGGTCACACGATCCGGTGTTACCGAAGTGCTGCGCGTGCCGTCGAATATAGGTGGCATCGCGACCGATGGGCAGGGAACAATCTTCGCGACGGCGGGCGAGATCTGGAAAGTCACTCCGGATGGCCGCAAGACTTTGCTGGCCGGGGCGGAGCTGGAGGGCGAAGCTGTTCGATATCTCTTGCCGGTAGGCGTTGCGGTGAATGCGCTTGGGCAGATGCTTGTCGTCGACGACCGGCACGCCGTTTTCCTGGTCGAAGGCGGGAAGGTCCGGCAATTGGCAGGCCGGGTGGGCGAATGTGATTTCGCGGATGGCATCGGCGATAGCGCCCGATTCTGCGGTCCGGCCGCTGCTGTTGCAGACATCGATGGGAGCTTTCTTGTGGTCGACCAGGATTGTGCGGTCCGCAAAGTGACAGCAGAGGGGCGGGTTACAACAGTCATAGGCTTGCCTGACCGGGGTCCTAAGGGCGTTGTCCAGCTGCCTGGGGAGGAGTGCCGGCCGTGGGTGCGCTCAATTGCAGTAGACAGCAATGGCGATATCCTGTTGGCGGCGCGTTCGGCGCTGCGCGTGCAGCTCAGGAAGTTGGCGAAATAGCGGAAGGTGGAATTTGCATGGTTGGGAACCGTGATGTGAAGACCTGGGTGGTCTTCGCGCCTGGATGTACGGCATCGGCATTTGGGCTGGCCGCGCCGGTCGATAATCCGTTGCGGTTTTCCGGCAAGATGGATGCCGAGGCCAGGGCGTGGAGTTTTCCCGTTGCCGCGCGCATCAACGGTTTGGCGCGCTAAGTCTTGACGCTTGCCTTCCTTGCTCTTTTTTTCTTTGGCGGAAGCGCCAGGTGCTTCACCTGCTTGTACCTTTCGAGGAAAAGCTCGTAGGCGCGGTCAGGCCCAAGCGGGACGATCCGCGATTCCACCGGTGCGGGAAGGTGGCCCCACTCCATCCATGCTGCAGGTAGAAGGTCGCGCAGTTCCGTGGCCATGCAAATCAGATCGGCATGCTTGATGTCTGGATGCTCGTCCTGGAATCCGAATTCCCGGCGCAGCGCATCCTTGATCGGCTTGACTGCGTTCTTGACGAAATCCCGGCCCAGGAGGACTTTTACTGGCGACGGCCAGTCGCCCAGAAACTCCTCGCAGTCATGCATCAACGCGGAGTAGGCGAGTTCCGGTGCGACCAGGTGCGAGGCCATCACGCAGTGCTCCGCCACCGAATACCACGGGCGGGCGGCGCCGCCCCAGCGCGGCTGGGAGGCCAGGCATAGCGCGATGTCCTCTATAGGCAAGCCCGATGCGTCGGGATTGGCGAGGTCGAAGACAAAGCCGGAGGGCAGCAGTATTGCCGAGCGGCCGTCGGGCTTGTTGAAAAAATCAGGTTGCTGCATAGCTGTCGATAGCGCTCATGCCGCTATCGTATCGTCGCGGCGCAGGTCGTTGCAAGCTTGCAGGATGAGGGATTCGAGTTCCGGCAACAGGGCGGCGGCGCTTTGCAGGTCGCCGCTGGCGCTGGCCTTCTCCATCTGGTGGCACAAGGTGTGCAGTTCCGGTGCGCTCAGGTAGCCGCAGCTGCCTTTCAGCGCGTGGAAGGCGCTGGTGGCGCCTTCGCCGTCGCCGTTCTGCAGCGCCAGGCGGCCTTCTTCCAGGCGGCGCGGCGCTTCTTCCAGGAAGGCTTGCGCGATGCGGCGCTGGTGGCGCGGCGTCATGCCGCTCAAAGGCACGATGTGGATGGCCGGGTTGGCGGGGGCGACGCCGAACATGTCGTCCAGCTCGGCCAGCGTGGGCGCGGTGCGCGGCAGCTGGCGGCCGCGCGCCAGCAGCTGGTTGATGGTCTTTTCCAGCAGGTCGAACAGCAGGCGTTCGTCGACCGGCTTGCTGAGGAAGCCGTCCATGCCGGCCGAGCGGTAGCGCGCGCGGTCCAGGTCGGTGGCGTTGGCGGTGAGGGCGATGATCGGGATCAGCGGGTCGCGCACCGGCAAATCCAGGCTGCCGCCACGGCGGATCAGGCGCGCGGCCTGTTCGCCGTCCATCTGCGGCATGCGGCCGTCCATCAGCACCACGTCGTAATCGTCGCTGTGCAGGGCGCGCAGCGCTTCCAGGCCGTTCTCGGCCACGGCCACTTCGTGCCCCATGCCTTCCAGCAGGGTGCTGATGATGATCTGGTTGGTGCGCACGTCTTCCGCGCACAGCACGCGCAGGCGGTGGGCGTGGCGCAGGTGGGCCGGTACGTTAAGCGGGCTTTCCTCGGGCGGCGCGCCCAGGGCCAGCGGCAGCGAGAAGCGCACCGTGGTGCCTTTGCCGAGGCGGGTGTCGGCTTCGATATGGCCGCCCATCAGGTCGACCAGCTCTTTGCAGATGGCCAGGCCCAGGCCGGGGCCGTCGGCGCGGCGGGTGGAGGAGAGGTCGGCCGGTTCGAACTTGCGGAACAGGCGCGGCAGCATTTCCAGCGGGATGCCGGGGCCGGTGTCGGTGATGGCGAAGCTGACGCGCGCCAGGCCGTCCGCCGATTCGCCCGAGGCGCGCAGGCGCACTTCGCCGCGTTCGGTGAATTTGATGGCGTTGCCCAGCAGGTTGAGCAGGATCTGGCGGATGCGGTTCGGGTCGCCCTGCACGTGGCGCGGCAGGCCGGGCGCCAGTTCGCAGCGCAGCAGCAGGGCCTTGGCGTCGGCCTGCGGGCGCAGGATGGTGATGGCTTCGTCGATGATGTCGATCAGGTCCAGGTCCTGGGTGCTGATGGACAGGCGGCCGGCGTCGATGCGGGAAAAGTCGAGCAGGTCGTTCAGGATATTGAGCAGGGCTTCACTGTTCTTCAGGCCGATGCGCAGGTATTCCACGGTGCGGTCGGCGATGGTGCGGTCGCGCAGGGCGAATTTGAGCATGCCGATCACGCCCGCCAGCGGGGTGCGGATGTCGTGGCTCATGGCGGCCAGGAAGTCGATCCGGTGCCGGCCCAGCTTTTCGTTTTGCAGCTGGATGCGTTTGAGTTGCGTCTCACTGTCGGCCAGGCGCTGGCGCAAACGGCGGTTCTGCCAAAACAGCAGGATAAGCGCGGCCAGCCCCAGGATTAATAACAGGGATACCGGAGATTCAAATAGTGAGACGAAATAGGAAAACAATTATTAATGGTCCCCTCAATATCAATATTGTAATGGACAAATCGCTATCCTGATGTAGCGAATTGTTGTTGGTGTATCATCGCTGCTCCCTGTATTAACTACTTGAATGAAAGAAACCCGTGCTGATCGCTCCTGAACAAGGCCTGGCCTTTCTGGCTGCCGCCATGCTGATTACCGTTTCCCCCGGACCGGACAACCTGATGGTGTTAAGTATGGGCATGTCGCGTGGGCGCAAGCAGGGCGTGGTGTTCGGCCTGGGGTGCGCCCTGGGCTGTCTTAGCCATACGGTCCTGGCGGCGCTGGGCGTGGGGGCGCTGATCGCCGCGTCGCCTGCGGCGTTCACGACGCTGAAGGTTGCTGGTGGACTCTACCTGATCTGGATGGGGATTGGCGCACTGCGCAGCAAGGGCGGGGCGCGGGTGGGGCAGGCCGATTTGCCGCAGGAGTCTTTGGGTCGCCTGTTCGCCAAGGGCTTGTTTGCCAACGCGATCAATCCGAAAGTCGTGCTGTTCTTCCTGTCGTTCCTGCCGCAGTTCGTGGTGGCGGGGCGCGGCGATGCGAGCTGGCAGACGGCCCAACTGGGGCTGCTGTTTACGCTCCAGGCTTGCGTGCTGTTTGGCGCGCTTGGCTATTTCTCGGGCGCGGTGGGCAAGTGGATCAACCGTCATCCGCGCGCCGGCCTGTGGCTCGATCGCGGCGCGGGCGCGGTCTTTGTCGGACTTGGCTTGCGCCTTATCGTCGCGCGCTGATCGCGAAGCGCAGCTCCATTTCATCCTTCACGGACAGCGCCCCGCCGAACACGGCGAAGGGCGTGATGCCGAAATCGCTCTGGCGTGCGGTGAAGCTGCCGCTTGCCTTCAGTGCCTTGCCGTCGGCCTGCAGCTGCAGCGGCACGCGGTAGTCGCGCGTGACGCCGTGCAGCGTGATGTGCGCATTCAAAACCTCGCCGTGCAGGTCGGCCCGCACCACAACCCAGGGGTGGGCGGCGGCCTGCAGCACCTTGCTGAACATATTCCTGCGCGTGCCGTCGATGGCGTCGGCACTGGGCTGGGTTTCCAGGCCGGCTTCCTTGCGCAGGGCCGGTTCATCCACCTGCAACTGGTCGAGGCGGAAGCGCAGTTCGGTGTGTCCTTTGGCCAGGTCGACGAAACCCTCTATCTGGCGCGTGGCGACCACGTGGTCGTGGCCCATGCGGGCCAGCGGGCCGCTGCGGCGCACCGTGATGGCGACCAGCGATTCGCCGGGGACGATGGCATGGGCCTGCTGGCTGGCAGCCAGCGTGGGAGCGGCGGCGGGAACGGCGGGCGGCGCTGGCGGGGCCGTGCTGCAGGCGGAAATGGCCAAAGCGCCCAGGCTGAAGGCGGAATAAATGGTCCATTTACAAATTTTTTCCTGCATTGTGACTTTTCGAGAGTTTCTCTTATAAAAATTGTACTATCTTATACGAAGTCGTGTAGTTTCGATCTTCGGAAAATCAACCGCTTATATTGGCGGCTGATTATCCATCCCAGCACTTTCAAATCTCTCCCGATTTGAATCCCTTCACCCGCGCATGGCGCGGGTTTTTTTTCGTCCGCGCATATTTCGTTCCTTAATGAAGTCCTAAGCCTTGACGCCGGGAAAGGTGGCAAAGTACCTCCATAGCCTGCAGCGACGCTGCAAGCCCGGTTGCCGGATTCCTCAATCCGGCACAGTTTCGTTTCTTCTATCCCCGCGCCCTAAAAAGCGTTTTCACCGGCCCCCTCCCAATCGGCCGGTTTTTTTTTGTGCGCTCGGATATGATGCAGCGATCCCTCGAAAGGAACGCTGATGATCGATTTTTACACCGCGGCGACGCCGAATGGTCACAAGGTTTCCATCGCACTGGAAGAGCTGGAACTGCCATACGAGCTGCATGTGCTCGACCTGGGCAAGGGCGAGCAGAAGGAGCCGTGGTTCACGGCGATTAATCCGAACGGGCGCATCCCGGCCATTGTCGACCGTGCGGAAGACAACTTTGCCGTGTTCGAGTCGGGCGCGATCCTGCTCTACCTGGCGGAAAAAACCGGACGCCTGATGCCGCAGGACGCCAAGGGGCGCTCGCTGGTGATGCAGTGGCTCATGTTCCAGATGGGCGGCATCGGCCCCATGATGGGGCAGGCGAATGTGTTCTTCCGCTACTTCCCGGAAAAGATCCAGCCTGCCATCGACCGCTACCAGGGCGAGTGCCGGCGCCTGTTCAAGGTGCTCGATACGCGCCTGGCCGGGCATGAGTTCCTGGCCGGCGATTATTCGATCGCCGATATCGCCAACTGGGCCTGGGTGCGCACGCACCGCTGGTCCGGCGTGGACACCGAGGGCCTGCCGCACCTGCAGCGCTGGATCCGCGCCATCCGCGCGCGGCCGGCGGTGCAGCGCGGCATCGAGCGGCCGCCAAGCGATGTGTTGGTTCGGCCCGACAGCGAAGAAAAAGCGCAACAGTTTGCCGCCGAGGCGCGCAAAATGCTGGAAACCGGCCAGTCGCGCCAATAAACCAGAGGAGACCGAATGAAGCTGTACACCGCCCCCCGTGCCCCCAACCCGCGCCGCGTCGCCATGTTCATGGCGGAGAAGGGCATCCAGCTGGAACTGCAGAATATCGATTTGGGGGCAGGCGAGCATCGCAGCGAGCGTTTCCTGGCGCTCAATCCCTTCGGCCGCGTGCCGGCGCTGGAGCTCGACGATGGCCGCATCCTGTGCGAAACGCGCGCCATCTGCACCTACCTGGAAGGCCTGCACCCGGCGCCTAACCTGATGGGCGAAGATTTCGAGGAGCGCGCCTTCATCGAAATGGCGGACCGGCGCATGGAGCTGCACCTGTTCGCCATTGCCGCCAACAGCATCCGCCATTCGCACCCCGGCTTCGCGCCGATGGAGAACCCGCAGTTCCCCGACTTCGGCGCCGCGCAGGGCGAGAAATTCCGCGAGAACGCGCGCTGGCTGGACGGCGTGCTGGCGACCCAGCCTTTCATCGCGGGCCAGCGCTTCACCATCGCCGACATCACCGCCTTCTGCGCCTTCGACTTTGCGCGCGGGCTGATGAAGTTCCGCCCCGCCGAGCATGGGCTGGCGCACCTGCAGGCCTGGCGCGACCGCATTGCCGAGCGACCGAGCGCCAGCGCTGGAACCTGAAGCATGGCATTGACGCGGCGCCGCTGTTTGCTGGCCTGCCTGCCGGGCATGCTGGCATGGTGCGCCGCGCCGCGTGCCGGCGCTGAAACCCGCGCGCTGCGCGCCGCCGTGATGCAGATCGAGCCGTACGGCATGCTCGATGCGCAGGGCCGCCAGAGCGGCGCCTATACCGAAGTCTTCGAGTTGCTGGGCCGCGAGCTGGGGCGCCCGGTCGAGGTGGTGGGCGCGCCGTATGCGCGTGCGCTGGCGCTGCTGCGTTCCGGCCAGGTGGACATGATGCTGGCCATGCCCAGCCCGGCCATCGCCGAGGTGGCGCAGCCGGCGGGTGCGGTGTGGTCGCTGGAAGCGATCGCCATCGGCCGCGCCGGCACGCCGCTGCGCCGCATCCGGGACTTGCGCGGCTTGATCGTGGCGCGCATCCGCGGCACGGACTACGGCCCGGAGTTCATGAACGACAAGGCGATCCACCATTACGAAATCAGCGACCATGTGCAGGGCTTGCACATGCTGCTGGAAAAACGCATCGACGTGCTCGTCGGCGGCCGGCCCGGCATTTTCTATGCAATGCGCAAGCTCGGCGTGCAGCGCAGCCAGCTGGGAAGCGCGTTCCCGGTCAATGCACGCGACGTGCAATTGCATATGTCGAAGAAGTTCGACGATGCGCGCCTGGCCAGCGAAGTGCGGCGCGGCATGGCGGCGCTGCGCACCGATGGCCGCATCGATGCCGTGATCGCTAAGTACTCGTCCGGCCTGCCGCGCGAGTAAGTTTGCCCACGATCCCGCTCGGGAAGAAGTAGATGGCCAGGATGAACAGGATGCCAAGCCACAGCAGCCAGCGGTCCGGGTGCAGCGCCGCTTCCAGCAGCGGCACGCCGGCCACCGCGCCGGCCGCCTGCGCCATCAGCGACTTCAGGTAGTTGTTGGCCAGGATGAAGAGGGCGGTGCCGATCACGGCGCCGTACATGGTGCCCATGCCGCCGATCACCACGATCAGCAGGATGTCGGTCATCACCTCGAAGCCCAGCGTGGTCTTGGGGCCGACATAGCGCAGCCACAGGGCCAGCAGGGCGCCGGCCAGGGTGGCGGCGACGGCGCCGATGCAGTTGGCGGCGATGCGGTAGACCACGGTGCGGTAGCCCAGCGCCTCGGCGCGGAATTCGTTTTCGCGGATCGCCTGCAGCACGCGCCCGAACGGCGAGTTCACGATGCGCAGCAGGGCCAGGAAAATCAGCACGGCGGCGAAAAACACGATGTAGTAGGTGAGTACCTTGCCGTCCACGATGCGGCCCATGAACTCGCCGAACTCGTTGGCGGGCGACAGCAGGTCGGGCACGTCGAAGGTTTTGCCGTCCTCGCCGCCGGTCAGGTCGGACAGCTGCGAGGCCAGCACCGCGAAGCTGGATGCCACCGCCAGCGTGATCATGGAGTAGAAGATGGCGCGCACGCGCAGCGCGAACAGGCCGATGATGAAAGCCAGCACCAGGGCCAGCGCCAGTGCCGCCAGCAGGCCGATGGCGGCGCCGCTCCAGGTCGGCGTCATGCCGTCGAAACCAAGGCCGACGCCGTAGGCGCCGATGCCGAAGAACATGGTATGGGCGAACGAGACGATGCCGGTGTAGCCAAGCAGCAGGTCGTAGGAGGCCACCAGCACGATGTAGATGCAGATGGTGGCGGCGGTGTTCAGCGGGCGGGCGCCGGTGGTGATGAAGGGCGCCAGCGCCAGGGCCAGCACCACCAGGGCCAGCATGGCGCCCAGGGTGCGGCTGCGCGGCAGGTCGCCGGAGAGCAGGGTAGTCAGCATTATTTCCTCGACAGGCCGGCTGGGCGCCACAGCAGGATGGCGATCATCAGCACGATATGGGACACGAGCGCCAGCTTGGGCGCCAGGAAGCCGGCGTAGTTGGCGGTCAGCGCCATCAGCAGCGCGCCGATGAAGCAGCCGCCCACCGAACCTAAGCCGCCGATGATGATGGTGATGAAGACCATGACCATCACTTCGCCGCCCATGGAGGCGGTCAGGGTTTCCTTGTACAGGCCCCACATCACGCCGCCCAGGCCGGCCAGCGCCGAGCCGGCGGCGAACACGGCGACGAACAGGCGGCGGATGCGGTAGCCCAGGGCTTCCACCATCTCGCCGTTCTCCACGCCGGCGCGGATCAGCAGGCCTAGCTTGGTGCGGTTGAGTACCAGCGTCAGCACGGCGAACACCAGCAGGCCGACCACCACCGCCAGCAGGCGGTACTTCTCGATGGCGGCGTCGCCCAGCAAGATGGCGCCGCGCAGGGCGGCTGGCAGCGGCATGGGCTTGTGGTCGGCGCCCCAGACCACGTGGATCAGCTGCTCGACCACGATCATGCCGCCCATGGTGATCAGGATCTGTTTCAGGTGCTGGCCGTAGACTGGCATGATGATGACGCGCTCGAAGGCCCAGCCCAGCAGCGCGGTCACCGCCATGGCCATGGCGACGGCCATGCCCAGCACGGCCAGGTTCAAGGCCAGCGAGTCGGCTTCCAGCCAGCCCTGCATCGGCAGCAGCACCAGGGTGGCGGCGAAGGCGCCGACCGAGACGAAGGCGCCGTGGCCGAAGTTCAGCACGTCCATCAGGCCGAACACCAGGGTCAGGCCGCTCGACATGATGAAGATCATCATGCCCATCGCCAGGCCGGCCATGGTCAGGGTGACCCAGGTCGGCACGCTGCCGACCAGCGGCAGCATGGCCAGCATCAGGGCCGGCACCAGCAGCAGGGGCAGCACGTCGCGCGGGACGGCGGGCAAAGTGGTTGCGCTCACGGTTATTCCTTATTGGTGCGAGTCGAGGGCCAGTCCCAGCAGGCGTTCCTGCAGGGCGCGGTCGGCGGCCAGGTCGGCCATGGCGCCGCTGTGGACGATGCGGCCGTCGTCCATCACCGCCACGGTGTCGCCCAGCTGGCGCACGAAGTTGAAGTTCTGCTCCACCAGCAGCACGGTGGTCTGGCCCTTGAGCTGGCGGATGGCGTCGGCCAGGTTCTGGATGATGGCCGGCGCCAGGCCCTTGGTCGGCTCGTCGATCAGCAGCAGCGCGCGCGGTTCGATGATGGCGCGCGCGATGGCGACCATCTGTTTCTGCCCGCCCGACAGGTTGCCGGCCGGGTAGTTCCAGAACTTCTCCAGCGCCGGGAAGAAGGAGAAGATCCACTCCAGGCGCGCCGTGTCCATCGGCCCGCTGCGCGCGGCCAGGACCAGGTTTTCGCGCACGGTGAGGGCGCTGAACACCGCCATCGATTCCGGCACGTAGGCGATGCCGGCCTGCGCGATGGCCGGCGTGTCCAGCTTGCCGATGTCGCGGCCATTGAACTCGACCTTGCCGGCGCTGGCGCGCCACAGGCCCATGATGGTACGCAGCGTGGTGGTCTTGCCGGCGCCGTTGCGCCCCAGCAGGACCGTCAGGCCGCCGCGCGGCACCGCCAGGTCGACGCCTTGCAGGATGTGGTATTCGCCGATGTGCGTGTGCACGCCGGACAGTGTGAGCAGGGTGTCAGTCATGGAGCGCGCTTCCGAGGTAGGCTTCCTGCACGATGGCGGAGGACATGACGGCGGCCGGTTCGCCGTCCGCCACCAGGGCGCCATGGTGCAGCACGATGATGCGGTCGGCCAGGGCGCGCACCACGTCCATCTTGTGCTCCACCAGCAGCACGGCCTTGTTGCGTTCGGCCTTGACCTGGTGGATCAGGTCCAGCACCACCGGCACTTCGTCCACGCTCATGCCGGCCGTGGGCTCGTCGAACATCATCACTTGCGGCTCCAGCGCGAGCAGGATGGCCACTTCCAGCTTGCGCTTGTCGCCGTGCGACAGGGCGGCCACCGGCGTGTCGCGCCGCGCCGCCAGCGCCACGCGCTGCAGGTAGTGGTCGGCGCGCTCGATCAGCTCCTTGTGGCTGGACCAGACCGACCACAGCTTCATGCCGGCGCCGGCCTGCGCCTGCACCGCCAGCCGCACGTTCTCGTGCACGCTAAGGTGCGGGAACAGGTTTGTCAGCTGGAAGGCGCGCCCGATGCCTTTGCGGGTGCGCGCCGCCGGGCCGCTGCGGGTGATGTCCTCGCCGCGCAGCAGCACCTGGCCGCTGCTGGCCGGCAGCTGGCCGGACATGAGGTTGAAATAGGTGGTCTTGCCGGCGCCATTCGGGCCGACGATCACCGTCAACTGGCCCGCGTGGAAATCGGCGCTGACGTTATCGACGGCCGTGTGGCCGCCGAAGCGGATGGTCAGCCCGAGTGTGGACAGCAATGGAGTCATGGTTCAGCGCTTGTTCTTGATGGGGACCGGCAGCTCGGCTGCCGGGATTTCGCGCACCAGTTCCAGCAGGTCCCATTCGTTCTTCTGCTCCTTCTTGATGCGGAAGTGGTACATCGGCTGCATGGCCTGGTGGTCTTCCTTGCGGAACACCATGCGGCCCTTGGGCGTGTCGAACTCCATGCCTTCCATGGCAGCGATCAGCCGGGGCGTGTCGCCGCCGCCGGCTTTGGCCAGGGCGGTGACGACGGCGCTGGCGGCGCTGAAGCCGCCGGCGGTGAACATGTCGGGCGGCTTCTTGTAGCGCTTCATATGCTCGGCCACGAACCAGTCGTTCATCGGGTTCTTCGGGAAATCGTAGTAGTAATAGATCGTGCCTTCGGTGCCGGCGAAGGCTTTCCAGGTCTTCAGCACCGGCAGGATATTGCCGCCCGGCGCCAGCGTGATGCCGTAGCGCTCGGGCTTCATGTCGGCGATCTTGTTCATCGGGTTGGGGCCGGCCCAGATGATCTGCAGCACGCGCGGCTGCGGCTTGTCTTTCAGCTGGTCGAAGATGCGCTGGGCCGAAGCGGTGAAATCGGTGGCGTTCTGCGGCGCGTATTCCTCATGCACGATGGTGGCTTTGGAGCCGGTCAGGCGCAAGGCTTCGCGCGCAGCTTTCACCGCGTCCTTGCCGAAGGCGTAGTCCTGCGCCAGGAAGGCGACGCTGCCCTGCTTGAAGGTGGACGCGGCGGCCAGCCCGTCCTGCATGGAGTTGCGGGCGGTGCGGAAGATGTACTTGTTCCACTTCTGGCCGGTGATCGCGTCCGACACGGCCGGCTCCACGATCAGCACTTTCTTGTACTCGGCGGCGATCGGCAGCATGGCGATGGCCGAGCCGGAGGAGCTGGTGCCGACCGCGATATCGACCTTGTCGTCGCCATAGGCTTCGGCCAGCATGGTGCGGCCCAGGTCCGGCTTGCTCTGGTCGTCCTTGACGATGACCTTCAGCTTGCGGCCGTTGATTTCCATCTTGCCTTTGGTGAGGTATTCGAGGCCGAGCATGAAGCCGGCTTCGGTCTCCTTGGCATACGGTTCGAGGATGCCGGTCTTGCCGGCGATGAGCGCGACTTTCAGTTCCTGCGCGCCGGCCAGCAGCGGCGTCAATGCGATGAGTAGCGGTATGTATTTTTTCATTCGGTGTCTCCGTCCGCCCAATATAGTTCAATCCACGCTGTCGAGGAAGCTGCGCAGCGCCTCCAGCGCGGCGGGTTCCGACAGCATGGGCGCGTGGCCGACGCCCGGCACCTCGGCATAGCGCATGCCCGGCGCGGCGGCGCGCATGGCGCCGGCCTGCTCCGGCTCGATCAGGTCCGACAGGCCGCCGCGCACCAGCATGGTCGGGCGCCGGCGCGCCAGGCGACGGAAGGCGAAGTGCGCGGCCAGCGAGGTGGCCTTCAGCTTGTTGGCGCGGATCGGTACCGCGATGTTCGGGTCGTAGCGCAGCGCCAGCCGGCCGTCGCGCTCTTCGCGGAAGGCGCGGCGCGCCCAGCGTTCCCACTCTTGCGCCGAGTTGTCGGGAAAGGCCACGTCGTTGATGCCTTTGATGTAGTCGGCCGCCTGCTGCCAGCTGGTGAAAGCCTCGCCCTTGCCGGTATAGCCGCGGATGCGGGACAGGCCGCGCTCCGACAGCGCCGGGCCCACATCGTTCAGCACCGCCGCCGCCACCAGGCTCGATTTGCGCACCGCCAGCGTCATGGTGATCAGGCCGCCCATCGAGGTGCCGATGAAGACCGCGCGCTCGATGCCCAGGTCGCGCGCCAGCTTGACCACGTCGTTGGCGTAGACCATGGGCGTGTAGCGGTCTGGCTTGGGGTCGTAGTCGGAGTTGCCCCGGCCGCGCACATCGACCGCGATTACGCGCCGGCCCTGGGCGGCGATCCATGGCGCCACGTCTTCGAAGTCGGCCGAATTGCGCGTCAGGCCGTGGATGCAGATCACGGGCAGGCGCGCGGCGCCGCTGGCGGCCGGATAGTCGCGCGCATACAGGCGCAGGCCATCGTCGCTGGTGTAGCTGATCTCGGAATACATAGTCCTCGTGGGCAGCGTTGCAGGAGCGTGCAGTGTGCAAGAAATGCATCACTGCGGGAACCGGAGGCGGCGCCCACCGTGTGTGCATTTTTGCACAGCAACACCCATGCGCCGGAAAATGATGCACAATACGCCGCATGAAGACATTGCCCGAATGGACTGACCTGCGTTTCTTCCTCGAGCTGGCGCGCGCCGGCACCTTGTCCGGCGCCTCGCGCCGGCTGGAGGTCGAGCACACCACCGTTTCGCGCCGCATCGACCGCCTGGAGCAGCAGCTTGGCGCCACCCTGTTCGACCGCTCGCGCGAAGGCTACGAACTGACCGAGATGGGGCACGCCGTGCTGCCGCATGCGGAGGCGATGGAAAGCGCCGTGCTGGCGGCGCAGGGGCAACTGTCCGGCACCGAGGTGGCGATCCGTGGCGTGGTGCGGCTGGGCGTGCCGGAGGCGCTTGGCGTGCGCTTCATCACGCCGCTGCTGGCGACCTTCCTGCAGGACTACCCCGAGCTGTCGGTGGACTTGCTGGTGCAGCCGCGCTTCGCCAACCTGGCCAGCCGCGAGGCCGACCTGGGCGTGACGCTCGATGCGCCCAACACGGGCCGCTACATGGTGACGCGCCTGGCCTCGTTCCGCCTGTATGTCTACGGTTCGCCGGCCTACCTGGCGCGCCACCCGCCCATCCAGCGCCGCAGCGACCTGGCCGGCCACGATTTTGTCGACTACGTGCAGGACCGCCTGGCCAGCAATGAGCTGAACTTCCTCGACGAACTGGGCGTGAACCCGCGCCGCCGCCTGTGCTGCACCGGCATGCTGGCGCAGGCCGAAGCCGCCGCCGCCGGCCTGGGCCTGATGATGGCGCCGCCCTATATGGCGACCGACGGCCGCCTGGTGCCGGTGCTGCAGGACGAGGTCTACGTGGAGCGCGCCTACTGGCTGGTGGCGCCGGTCGACCTGTACCGCCTGCCGCGCGTGCGCGCCGTGTGGAATCTGCTGCGTCAGTTCGCCGAGGCGAATGCCACGCTGTTTATCTCGAATAAGTGAGGCAGGGCGGCGCTGACCGTGCTGCGGTAGGCGGCCGGCGCTGCCGGCGCGGGCAGGGGCGCCCCCTGCGCCAGCGCGTGCAGCAGCGGCGCCGGATCGCAGCACCAGTCCACCACATAGCTGCCCGCGTCGCCGGCGCGCACCTTCATCAGCGCCAGTTCGAACTGCGCGACCGCCACCACCAGCGGGTCGGCATGGCCGGCCAGGAAAGCCAGGAAGGCCAGCGGCTGGTACTCGCGGAACGGCGAGATGTTCTGCCGCCGGATGAACGCTTGCAGCGCTTCCTCCAGCAGGCCGCGCTGGCGCAGCAGGGCCACGCTCAGCACGCAGGTGCGCTCCAGCACGAACACGCGCCACAGGTAGACGTTGCCGCGCGCTTCCTGCAGGTCGATGGAGGCGGCCACGCGGTGGTAGTAGGGCGCGTCGGCGGCGCCGGGCTCAAAGGTCGCGCGCATCAGGCCGAGCAGGATGCGCTGGTGGCTGGCCAGGTCCATGCTGTCACCTCCATTGGCGTTGCCGCATCTGCTGCAGGGTGCCGGCGATGGCGGCGTGGCCCAGGCCGGGCACGGCTTCGGGCATGAATTCGTAGACGATCACTTCGGCCTCGGTGGCGACGTCGCGCAGCACCTGCTGCGCCAGGTCCAGCGTGCCGGGGCGGGGCAGGCGCGAATGCACGTCCAGCATCAGGCCATTGTGGGTGACGCCGCAGGCCACGTGCAGCTCGCGCACATGGGCGCCGTCCAGTTCGGCCAGGAAGGCCTGGATGTCGAGCGCGTGGTTGTGCGCGTCGCATTCGAGGTTGTAGACGTCGAGGATCAGGCCGCAGCCGCTGGCGGCGGCAATGGCGTTGAGGAAGCCGGCGTCGGTATAGTCGGCCGGGCAGTCCGGCACCACGTGCACGATATTCTCCAGCAGGAAGGGCAGCCCGTAGCGCTGCTGCAGGCACCAGGCGCGCTGCGCCACCAGTTCGGCGGCCTGCTCGGTGCGCGGCAGGGCCAGCATGATGCCCAGGTGCTCGCCGTCGACCCGGGTATAGCCCAGGTGCTCGCTGTGCCAGCGCACGCGCACCTTGTCCACCAGTTCATCCAGCAGGCGCAGGTAGGTCGGCGACCAGCCGTCGTGCGAACCGATCGACAGGCTGACCCCATGCACCACGATGGTTTTCTCGCGGTCGATGTTCTGCAGCTCGGCCACGATGGCTGGGTCGAGGCGGATGGTGTCGCCCTCCGCCACGGACATGGTTTCCGGCGTGACCTCGATGATGTCGACGTGCGGCAGCATCAGTTCCAGGAGCGCCGGTTCGCGCCCCTCGTAGCTGACGCCCACGCCCGGAGCCGGGCGCGGGTCGGCGGCAGCCAGCTTAGCGTTGGAGGATTTCATTTTCCACCAGCACGCTTTCGATGTGCGGCACTTCGCGCATGACGCGGCCGATAGCCGGGTCGCCGCGCAGGAAGGTCAGGTCGAAGCCGGTCAGGCCGCAGTTGCAGCCGCCTTTCGGCACCATCTGCGCCACGGCCACGTCCAGCGCCTTGTGCAGTTCTTCCAGGGTGACGCGGCCTTCGCTGACCACGATTTTGATATGGTTTTTCTTGATGTTGCGAGCACTCAAATCTTCCATGACAGTCTCCAGGCGGTCCGGGTGGGGAAACAAGGCGGGGTGCGGGTTGTCGGACCAATGTGTGAACCGCGCCCTTGCATGCCACTTTAGGCGCGTGGCGGCGACGGCGAATTGGTACTGGTACCTAAATTCCGCGCCGGCCGGCACCTAGTTTTGCAGCAGCGAGGAGGGCGGACGGCGCAGCAGGTCGAGGCGCGTGCTGGCGCCCAGTTTGCCGAGCAGGGTGGAGACGTGGTGTTCGATGGTGCGTTCGGAGCGGCACAGGCGCTGCGCGATGTCGGCGTTGCTCAGCCCATCCAGCAGCAGCTCCAGCACCTGCGCTTCGCGCTTTGTCAGGCCGCAGGGATGCTCGCGCGCGGCGCCGTACGGGCCGCGCCGCGCTTTCGGCAATTGCGCCTGCATGCCGCCGGCGCGCGCCCGCTGGCGGGCCAGGGCGGCCGCCGGGGCGGCGCCGATCTGTTCCAGCAAGGCCAACGCTTTCGGGATGGCGGCAGCGGCGGCGGCATCGGGCAGGTCGAGCAGGGCCAGCGCCGCTTCGAACGGCAGGCCGAGCGCCAGCCAGGCATCGCAGGCCTCCATCGCCCGGCCCGACAGCTCGGCGGCGCGCGGCGCCGGCCAGGCGGGTGCTTCGTCGGCGCCAGAGGTGGCGCGGCCCTGCGTGGCGCTCAGGGGCGGCAAGCCCGCGCGCTGGCGCCAGACCGCCACCTCGGCCAGGTCCCAGGCATTCACGCCCGACAGGTCGAAATGCGCGATCTCGTCCAGCCAGCGACGGCAGGCATCGCCATCCTGCGCCTGCCACGCCGCCTCGCTCAGGGCCAGCAGCACCGGCAGCAGGCGCTGCGCCTCGCCGGTGGCGCGCGCCCACTGCAAGGCCTCGCGCAGGCAGGGCGCGGCTTCCTCGTCGCCCAGGCGCGACAGGGTGCGGCCCAGCACCGTCAGCGCCGGCAGGCGCATCACCAGGCTCAGGTCGGGCAGCGCGAGCACCTGGCGCGCCAGCGCGGCAGCGGTGCACAGCTCGCCCTTGTCGAGGTGGAGCTGGGCCTGCCAGCCGGTCAGGTAATGCACCCACGCATCCAGCTCATGCTCGTGGTGGTAAGCAAAGCCCTCCGCCAGCAGGCGCTCGGCCAGGGCGAACTGCTTGAAGACCACCGCGTATTCCGTCCAGTTGCTGTAGATGCGCGCCGCATGCTCGTGCAGGTGGCAGGCCAGCGCGATCTCCAGTCCCTCGGCCAGGTCGCGCTGGCCGGCATCGTCGCCCAGGAACAGGCGCGCGCTGCCGATATTGGTCAGCGCATGCACGCGCGTGTCGTTATCGTCCAGCGCCGTCGCCAGCTCCAGCGCGATCTGGCCCCATTCGATGGCCGAGTGCGGATGGTCCTGCAGCATCTGGTGCTGCGAGCGCATGCTGTACGCCATGGCCAGCTCCTTGCTGTTGGGGAGCTGTTCCAGCGTACGGATCGCCTCCAGCCCGTAGCGCTCCGCCTCGCGCGCCTCGCCCCGGTACCAGTAGGTGCGCGCCAGCCAGCGCAGGTTCAGGCCCACCTTGTCGGGCCGGTCCACGCTCTGCCACAGCGCGATGGCCTGCTGGCGCGCCTCGATCAGCTGCTGGTCGATGCGCAGCAGGCCCGCCTCGTAGGCCCAGTCCTCGTACAGCTGGGCCGCATCGCCGGTCCAGGCCACCGCATCGACGAACTGCAGCGCGCTGGCCAGGTGCGCCGCCGCCTGCCGGTGCGCGCCCAGCGCCGCCGCCTGGCGCGCCGCGCGCGGCGCCAGCTGCAGAACCATGTGCGCATCCTGCGCCCCGGTGGCATGGTGCACCAGGCGCGCCAGCTCCACCTTCGCCTGCGGCGGCGCCTGCTCCGCCAGCGCGTGGCACAGGCGCTTGTGCAAAGCGCGCGTGGCGGCCGGCCGCAAACCGCTCAGTACTGCCTGGCGCGCCAGCTCATGGCGGAACGACAGGTGGCCGGCCTGGCCGCGCTGCAGCAGGCCGCTATCGACGCTGCGGTCGATGGCCAGCGCCGCCCCATCGCCCAGCAAGGCTTCCAGCAACCACTCCTCCAGCGGCACCGGGCTCACGCTGACCAGTTCCAGCACGGTGCGCACGGTCGCGTCGAGCCGCGACAAGCGGGCCCAGACCGCATCGCGCACCGAGGCCGGCAACTGCCCCGGCGCAGGGGCGGCCGCATCGGCCAGCAGCTCGGACAGGAAAAACGGATTGCCGCCGGTGACACGGTGCAGCTCCACCGGATCGCAGGGCGCGCCCTGCGCCAGCTCCGCCACGGCGGCAGGCGACAAGGGCGGCAGGGAAAGGCGCTGGGTGCTGGCGGCAGGCAGGTCGCCGGCCCAGCGCCAGAAGGCATGGTCGGGCGGCAGTTCATCATCGCGCGCGCTGGCCAGCAGCAGGATCGGATGGCTGGCGACGCGGCGCGCCAGGTACTTCAGCAGATCGAGGGTGGCCTGGTCGGCCCAGTGCAAGTCTTCGCACACGACCAGGGCCGGGCGAGGCAGGCTGGCCAGGCGGCCCAGCAGCAAAGGCATCAACTGGTCCGGATGGGCCGCATGGTCGATGGCCGCGACCACGTCGCCGCCGAGCACCGGCGCAAAGTCGCGCAGCGGGCCGAGGACACGCGGGGTGGACAGATCTTCGCAAGCGCCCTGCAGCACCGTGAAACGGTCGCGCAGGCAAGCCGCGCAGGCCTGCAACAACGAGGACTTGCCGATGCCGGCCTCCCCCAGCACCAGCGCCATTCCGCCCGTGCCCGCAAGCACGCGACTGGCAAGCCGCTGCAGCGCCTCCAACTGCCTATCACGCTCGAGTAACATCTGGCTATCCTCACAGCCATCATATTCCTACCAGCGCAAAAGATTCTCACCAATCGTAACGAATTCGGGGTCAGGTCTGACAAACGGACAAAAGCTGCGTTTCGGCGGCGTTTGTGGGGTTGTCCGACCGGAGCCCGGATTTAGAGGTTTGAAGTGGTTG
>NZ_JAYSCO010000032.1:26283-63347 GCF_041914865.1 Pseudoduganella sp.
CACCCCCCCAAAAATATACACCCAAAGCGAACCTAATTGGGGGTCTGGACTCAAAATCGCACAAAAGCGGCCGAAAGGCAGCTTTTGTCCGATTGTCAGACCTGACCCCGAATTTCCAGTTAGAACTTGTAGGAGGCGGTGAGCTTGTAGGTGCGCGGGTCGCCGTAGTAGGTGGTGACGGTGTTGAAGAAACCACCAAAGGCGTAGCCGGCTACTTTGTAGCGCTTGTCGGTCAGGTTGCGGCCGTGCAGGCCGATCTGCAGCTTGCGGTCGGCGCTGGTCCAAACCAGGCCGGCGTCCCACAGGGCGAAGGCGCCTTGCGCCAGCATCTGGTTCTGCGGTACCAGCGCGTCGAGCGAGGCGACGCCGGTCGGGCGCACGATTTCGGCCTGGTACACCTTGTCCTTGTACGACAGGCTGTTGTTGAAGCTCATGGTGCCGCCGCGGCCCAGCAGGTTGACCGACCATTCGTAGGTGGCACCCAGGTTGGCCGACATCTTCGGCGTGTTCTGCACTTCGGCGCTCTTGGCGATGTTGACCAGCGTGGCGCCGCTGGCCACCATCCATTCCTTGTACTCGGCGTCGATGTAGCTCAACATGCCGTTCAGGGTCAGCTCGTTGCTGACGCGGGCGATGGCTTCCAGCTCCAGGCCTTTGATCTTGGCCTTGCCGGCGTTGGTCAGGGTGCCGGCGAAGCCGTTCACCTGTCCCTGCGCGTTGAAGGTCGGGATGGAGCCGGCGATCTGCACGTTCTTGTAGTCGGTGTAGAACAGGGCGGCGTTGGTCTGCAGGCGGCCGCCGTTCATGGACGACTTCAGGCCCAGTTCGACCGTGTCGACTTCCTCGGGATTGACGCCTTTGCGCTTTTCCAGCGAGGCTGGGGTGTTCGGGCCGCCGGTGGCCGCCAGGTCCATGCGCGGGTCGTACATGCCGCCTTTGAAGCCGCTCTGGTAGGCGCCGTACAGATTGTGCTCGGGCGCCAGCTTCCAGCCGAAGCCCAGTTTCGGCGTGAACTTCTTGTCCTTGCGGTTCAGGTCACCCTTGCCCAGGTCGGTGTTCGGCGCCAGGCCGACCGCGTTCGGGTTGCCCAGGTTGGGCGAGCCGCCCAGGCCGAGGTAGGTGCGCTTGAAGATGGCGGCTTCGCGCTGGTCGTCGGTCCAGCGGCCGCCGACGCTGACGTTGAAGCTGTCGCTCACGCTGTAGCTGGCGTCGGCGTAGATGGCCCAGGTCTTGGAGTCGATGTCGTCGCGCGTCAGCAGCGACAGGCCGCCGCTGGCGTTGTACAGCACGTCGAATTCGTTGAAGGCGTTGGTCTTCATGTAGAACAGGCCCGCCACGCCCTGCCATTTGGAGCCGGAATAGGTCAGCTGGAATTCCTGGCTGTCCTGCTTGTCGCTATAGATGGCCGGGGCTTCCCACAGCGGTGCGTTGAGCGAGTCGAAGTCGATCGGCGCGTAGGATTTGGACGAACGGTGCGCGGTGACCGACTTGAACATCAGCTCGGGCGAGATGTTGTAGTCGATGGTCAGCGAGGCGCCCTTGGTGGTGACTTCCTGTTCATGGCCGTTCACCTTGTACAGGTTGGCGCGCGTATCGTAGTCGCCGGCCAGCGGCGGCTCGTTGCCTGGCGCCGGGCCGTTCAGCAGGCGGTAGCCTTGCTTGGCCTGCGAGTCGTCCTTGGTGTAGTCGGCCGCCAGGCGGATGAACAGGTCGCTGCTCGGCACCAGCTCGGCGCTCACGCGCGCCGCGCCCACATCCTTGTTGTAGTTTTCGCGGCCGTTGATGACGTTTTTGCCGAAGCCGTCGCGGTTGAAGGTGCCGACCGTGGCGCCCACGCGCAGGATGTCGCTGATCGGCGTGCTGCCTTTCAGGACCAGGTCGCGCTGGCTGTAATTGCCCAGCGCACCCTTGATTTCAAAGGTCGGGTTGGGCGAGAGTTTTTTCGTGACGTACTTGACCGCGCCGCCGATCGTGTTGCGGCCATACAGCGTGCCTTGTGGGCCGCGCAGCACTTCGATGCGTTCCAGGTCGTAGATGTCGGTCAGCGCGCCTTGCGGGCGGGCCAGGTAGACATCGTCCAGGTAAATGCCGACGCCCTGCTCGTAGCCGGCCACCGGGTCCTGCTGGCCGATGCCGCGGATGAAGGCGGTCAGGGTGGTGTTGGTGCCGCGCGAGGCTTTGAGCGTGGTGTTCGGCACGATATCGGTCAGCGCCGTGATATCCGGCAGCGCCTTCTTCTCCAGTTGCGCGCCCGACAGCGCGGTCACCGCGCCCGGCACATCCTGGATCAGCTCTTCGCGCTTACGGGCGGTAACGATCACCTTGTCGAGCACCGCTTCCGCCTTCTCACCGCCGGCGTCCTGCGCCAGGACGGGATGGGCATAGATGGCGGGTAAGGTCATCATCACCGCCGCGACCGAGCGGCGCAGCATGAAATTGTTATTCGACACACGCATCAAAGTCTCCTCAGGTTTTGTTATGCGAGGAGTGTGCATGTTTTGCCAACTGTGCGAAACTGACAGGGTTGCACTCACGTTGTGCAATTTTGCACATAAAAAATGGGGACGTACCCCATTTTTTTATACCAGGGCTGGGGCGGGGAAAGCGGGACGTAGCTGGCGGCAAGGGGCGCGGCGGGGTCGAGCGGGCGGTCCAGGGCGAGCGTGCCGAGCGGGGCCAGGCTGTCATGGAACAGCTGCAGCACGCGCTGGCGCAGCAGGGGACCGAAGTCGGGCAGGGCGCGCTGGCAGCTGATGAAATTGAACTCGTTGAACGAGGCGTCGGTGACCAGGTTGTATTGGGCCCAGCTGATGCGGTTGCGCAGGGCGGGCGCCAGCACGGCGCGGCCCGACTGCAGCTGGAAGAAGTCGGCGAGCCGGCGCTGTCCGCCCGACTGTTCGTAGGCCGCTTGCGCGCGGTCCAGCTCGACCGCCGGCAGCCAGGCGGCCATGGCTTCGTCCAGCAGGTCGTCGCTGGCGACGGTGGCGTGGATTTCGGCGTGTTCCAGCAGGCCCATGTCGGCCAGGATGATGGCCAGGGTCCAGGCCTGGCCGGCGCCGGCGCAGTCGGCCAGCCAGACGCGCGGCAGGGCGGCGCCGCGCAGGGACTGCTCGGCGGCCTGGCGCAGCAACAGTGCTTCGACGGGGGCGTCGAACAAGCCGGCGGGCGGCACGTGCAGGGCGCGCAGCAGGGTGCCAACGGTGGCGCCGTCGTGCAGCACCTGGTCCTGCAGCTGCGACAGCGTGGCCAGGCCGCGCTGCTGCATGAAGTCGAACAGCTTGCGCTTGAGCGGGACGCGTTCGTGCAGGCGGAAATCGAAGCCGAAGCGGCGCACTACCGCTTCCAGCAGCAATTCCAGCTCCAGTTCCTCCAGCTCCGGCGCCGTGCTGCGCCGCAGTTCTTCGTTGGCACCCATCAATGCAGCCAGACGCGCATCAGCGACAGCAGCTGCGCCACGTCAACCGGCTTGGTGATGTAGTCGGAGGCGCCGGCGGCGATGCACTTGTCGCGGTCGCCCTTCATGGCCTTGGCGGTCAGCGTGATGATCGGCAGCGAGCGGAATTTCGGGATGCGGCGGATGGCGCGCATGGTGTCGTAGCCATCCATCTCGGGCATCATGATGTCCATCAGGACGATCTCGATGCTCGGGTCGCGTTCCAGCACTTCGATGCCGTCACGCCCGTTCTCGGCAAAGGAGACCTGCATCTGCTGCCGCTCCAGCAGCGAGGACAGGGCGAAGATATTGCGCAGGTCGTCGTCCACGATCAGCACCTTGCGCCCGGCCAGGCCGGCGTCGGCGGCGTGCACCTCCTCCAGCATGCGGCGCTGCGCCTCGGGCAGGTTGGCCTGCGAACGATGCAGGAACAGTGCCGTTTCATCCAGCAGCCGCTCGGGCGAGCGCGCATCCTTGATGACGATGGTCTTGGCGTAGCGCTTGAGCTTAGCCACCTCCTTGCGGTTCAGTTCCTTGGCGGTGTTGATCACGATCGGCAGGTCGCGCAGGCGCTGGTCCTTGCCGATCATGTCCAGCAGGTCGAAGCCGCTGATGTCGGGCAGGGTCAAGTCCAGCACCATGCAGTCGAAGTGGGCGGCGTGCAGGGCGGCCAGGGCTTCCTTGCCGGTGCCGACGGCGGTGATGTCGACATCGGTGTCGCCGATCAGCTTGATGATGGCGTCGCGCTGGTTCTCCTCGTCGTCCACCACCAGCAGGTTGCGTTTGCCGCCGATCAGGAAGCGCTGGATGCGCGAGAACTCTTCGCCCAGGTCCTCCTTGCTGACCGGTTTATTCAGGTAGGAGATGGCGCCGCTGCGCAGGGCGCGTTCACGCTCGCGCAAGCTGGACATCACGTGCACCGGGATGTGGCGCGTGCTCGGGTCGCGTTTCAGGCGCTCCAGCACAGTGAAGCCGTCGATGTCGGGCAGGTCCAGGTCGAGCAGGATGGCCGACGGCAGGTAGTCGCGCGCCAGGCTCAGGGCCCAGTCGCCCTGGTGGGTGACGATGCCCTTGAAGTTCTTCTCGCGCGCGAAGTCCAGCACCACCTTGGCGAAGCGCTCGTCGTCCTCCACGATCAGCACTGAAGGGTCGCCCGGCGCGGTCAGGCCGCGGTCGTCGATGGTGGAGCCGTACGCCTGCTCCTCCTGTTCCGCCTGCGGCTGCGGTGGCGGCGTGTACACCACCGTGGGCGCGGCAAGCATCGGCTGCGGCGCCGACGGCGCGGGCAGGCGCGGCATGGCCGGCTGGCGCGCCGTTTCGTAATAGACGAAGCCGGAGCGGTTATACGGCAGGAACAGGGTGAAGGTGGAACCGGCGCCGACCACCGATTCAACGCGGATCTCACCGCCTAGCAGGCGCGCCAGCTCGCGCGAGATCGACAGGCCAAGGCCGGTGCCGCCGTATTTGCGGGCGGTGGAGCCGTCGGCCTGCTGGAAGGCCTCGAAGATCAGCTGCAGCTTGTCGCCGGCGATACCGACGCCGGTGTCGCTCACCGCGAAGGAGAGCACGGCGTCGGCATTGCCCAGGTTGGGGTGGTCGCTGCTCCAGCCGCTCTGCACCAGGGCGATGCTGAGCGAAACCTGGCCGTGGTTGGTGAACTTGAAGGCGTTCGACAGCAGGTTTTTCAGCACCTGCTGCAGGCGCGTGGTGTCGGTCATCAGCGAGGCGGGCAGGTTGTCGCCCAGCTCCACCGTGAAGCCGAGGTGCTTGGCCTCCGCCATGTGGCGGAAGGTGCGCTCCACGTAGCTGCGCAGGTTGGCGAAGCGGTATTCCGACACGTCCAGCGTGACGGTTCCCGACTCGATCTTCGACAGGTCGAGGATGTCGTTGATCAGGGTTAGCAGGTCGGAGCCGGAGCCGTGGATGGTCTTGGCGAATTCCACCTGCTTGCCGGACAGGTTGCCTTCCGGGTTGTCGCCCAGCTGCTGCGCCAGGATCAGTAGCGAATTCAAAGGCGTGCGCAGCTCGTGCGACATATTCGCCAGGAACTCGGATTTGTATTTGGAGGACAGGGCCAGCTGGGTCGCTTTTTCTTCCAGCGCCAGTTTGGCCTGCTCCACCTCGCGGTTCTTGCGCTCCACCTCGATATTCTGCTCGGACAGCAGGCGCGCTTTCTCGGCCAGCTCCTGGTTGGTCTGCTGCAGCTCCTGCGCCAGCGATTGCGACTGGGTCAGCAGCGACTCGGTGCGGCTGTTGGCCTCGATCGTGTTCAGCACCACGCCGATCGACTCCATCAGCTGGTCGAGGAAGGACAGGTGGGTTTCCGTGAAGCGGTCGAGCGAGGCGATCTCGATTACCGCCTTCACCTGCTGCTCGAACAGGATAGGCAGCACCACGATATTGGTCGGCGGTGCCGCCCCCAGCCCCGAACTGACCACGATGTAGTCGCGCGGCACATCGGTCAGCCAGATACGCATTTTCTCCAGCGCGCACTGGCCGACCAGGCCCTCGCCCGGCAGGAAGGAAGTCGGCAGCTTGCGCGAGGAGCGGTAGCCGTAGCTGGCGATCATGCGCAGGCGGGCGTCGGCCAGCTGCGAGTCCATCATATAGAACACGCCGTGGTGCGCCGACACCAGCGGCGCCAGCTCGGACAGGATCAGCTTCGTCACCGCCTGCAGGTCGCGCTGGCCTTGCAGCAGGCGGGTAAAGCGCGCCAGGTTGGTTTTCAGCCAGTCCTGCTGCGCGTTCTTCTGCGTGGTTTCCTTCAGGTTGCGGATCATCTCGTTGATGTTGTCCTTCAGGTAGGACACCTCGCCGCGCGCCTCCACCTGGATGGAACGGGACAAGTCGCCGCGCGTCACGGCGGTTGCAACTTCCGCGATGGCGCGCACCTGGTTGGTCAGGTTGGCCGCCAGCTGGTTCACGTTCTCGGTCAAGTCCTTCCAGGTGCCGGCCACGCCGGACACGTTTGCCTGGCCGCCCAGCTTACCCTCGGTACCCACCTCGCGCGCCACACGGGTCACCTCCGACGCGAATGAGGACAGCTGGTCCACCATCACGTTGATGGTGTCTTTCAGCTCGAGGATCTCGCCTTTCACGTCCACCGTGATTTTCTTGGACAGGTCGCCGCGCGCCACGGCCGTGGTCACGGCCGCGATATTCCGCACCTGGCCGGTCAGGTTGGAGGCCATGAAGTTCACGTTATCGGTCAAGTCCTTCCAGGTGCCGCCGACGCCGGACACATTGGCCTGGCCGCCCAGCTTACCCTCGGTACCCACCTCGCGCGCCACGCGTGTCACTTCCGATGCGAAGGAGTTCAGCTGGTCCACCATCACGTTGATGGTGTTTTTCAGTTCCAGGATCTCGCCCTTCACGTCCACCGTGATTTTCTTGGACAGGTCGCCGTTTGCCACGGCGGTGGTCACCTCCGCGATGTTGCGCACCTGGCCGGTCAGGTTGGAGGCCATGAAGTTCACGTTATCGGTCAAGTCCTTCCAGGTGCCGCCGACGCCGGACACATTGGCCTGGCCGCCCAGCTTACCCTCGGTACCCACCTCGCGCGCCACGCGTGTCACTTCCGATGCGAAGGAGTTCAGCTGGTCCACCATCACGTTGATGGTGTTTTTCAGTTCCAGGATCTCGCCCTTCACGTCAACGGTAATCTTTTTGGACAGGTCGCCGTTTGCCACGGCGGTGGTCACCTCCGCGATATTACGCACCTGGGAGGTCAAGTTACCGGCCATCGAGTTAACCGAGTCGGTCAAATCCTTCCACGTACCCGCCACGCCCTTCACCTGCGCCTGGCCGCCCAGCTTACCCTCGGTACCCACCTCGCGCGCCACACGGGTCACTTCCGAAGCGAAGGAAGACAGCTGGTCCACCATCACGTTGATGGTGTTCTTCAGCTCCAGGATCTCGCCCTTCACGTCCACCGTGATTTTCTTGGACAGGTCGCCGTTGGCCACCGCGGTGGTCACCGCCGCGATATTCCTCACCTGGCCCGTCAGGTTGGAGGCCATGAAGTTCACGTTATCGGTCAAGTCCTTCCAGGTGCCACCCACGCCCGGCACATAAGCCTGGCCGCCCAGCTTGCCCTCGGTGCCCACCTCGCGCGCCACGCGGGTCACTTCCGATGCGAAGGAACGCAACTGGTCCACCATCACGTTGATGGTGTCTTTCAGCTGCAGGATCTCGCCGCGCACGTCCACCGTGATCTTCTTGGACAGGTCGCCGTTCGCCACGGCCGTGGTCACCTCCGCGATATTGCGCACCTGGGAGGTCAGGTTACCCGCCATCGAGTTCACCGAGTCGGTCAAGTCCTTCCACGTGCCGGCCACGCCCTTCACCTGCGCCTGGCCGCCCAGCTTACCCTCGGTACCGACCTCGCGCGCCACCCGGGTTACCTCGGAGGAGAAGGAAGTCAGCTGCTCCACCATGGTATTTGCCGTCATGGCCGCGCGCAGGTACTGGCCCTTGAGGGGATGGCCATCCACCTCCAGCGCCATGGTCTGCGACAGGTCGCCCTTCGCCACCGCCCCGATCACGCGCGCCATTTCCGTGGTGGGGCGCACCAGGTCATCGATCAGCGTATTGACCGCGCTGATGATGGTGGCCCAGCCGCCCGAGACATGCACGGTCGCGCGCTGCGTCAGGCGGCCCTCGCGGCCCACCACGCGGCTCACTTCCGTCACCGACTTCACCATGCGCTCGTTGGTCTCGATGATGTCGTTGAGGGTATCGGCGATCTTGCCGGACACCCCCGTCCAGTCGGACGGCAAGCGCGCCGAAAAGTCGCCTTTTTTCAGGGCCATCAAAGTGGACAGGATCAGTTTCAGGTCCAGCTCTTCCGGCAGTTCGGTCATATCATTCATTGACGCTACCTCAGGTATGAAGGTGGAATGCGAAGCGAAGGCTTAATGTACTCCTGCACGCACGACAGTCAATCATAAAGTGCTAAAAAGCGCCATCTTGCCAATATTGCACAGCATAAAGATCCTAAAATTTCCCAGGCGCACGTTTAGATTCGGGGTCAGGTCTGACAATCGGACAAAGTGCCGCTATGCAACAAAAAAACACCCCTCGCGCACGTGCAATGCGGGAAGGGCGTTTTGATAAAAATCAAAGGTGTGTCATCGGTGTCCGAATGACAGACCTGGCACCGGTTTTTTACTTCAGTTGCTTCAGGAGGAAGGCGTAGGTCTGGGCCGTCATCTGGGCTTGCTGGTCGTTGTTGGCGGCGCCGGCGTGGCCGCCTTCGGTGTTTTCCCAGTACAGCACGTCATGGCCTTGTTCCTTCATCTTTGCTACCATCTTGCGGGCGTGGCCGGGGTGGACGCGGTCGTCGCGGGTGGAGGTGGTGAACAACACGCGCGGGTAGTGCTTGTCCTTGAATACGTTCTGGTAGGGCGAGTATTTGCTGATGTAGGCCCATTGCTTGGGGTCGTCCGGGTCGCCGTATTCGCCCATCCAGGAGGCGCCGGCCAGCAGTTTGCTGTAACGCTGCATGTCGAGCAGGGGCACCTGGCACACCACGGCGTTGAACAGGTCGGGGCGCTGCGTCAGGGCGGTGCCGACCAGCAGGCCGCCGTTGCTGCCGCCCATGATGCCGAGGTGGCGCGGGCTGGTGATCTTGCGCTTGATGATGTCCTGGGCGACGGCGGTGAAGTCGTCGAAGGCGCGCTGGCGGTTTTCTTTCAGCGCGGCCTGGTGCCAGCGGGGGCCGAATTCGCCGCCGCCGCGGATGTTGGCGAGGACGTAGGCGCCGCCTTGCTTGAGCCATGCTTCGCCAGTGCTGCCGCTGTAGAAGGGCTTCATCGAGACTTCAAATCCGCCGTAGCCGTACAGGATGGTCGGGTTCTTGCCATTGAGCTTGGCTTTCTTGGCCATCACGACGAAGTAGGGGACCTTGGTGCCGTCCTTGGATACGGCCATGTGCTGCTGTACGGTGTAGGGCTTGGCGTCGAAGTAGGCGGGCAGGGACTTGAGCGCGGTGCGCTGGTCGCTGCCGGCTTGCGCCAGGTACATCGTGGTGGGGGTGAGGAAGTCGGTCACCGTCAGGAAGTACTGGTCGGAGTCGACCGGGTCGAGCGCTTGCACGCCGAGCGTGCCGAAGGCGGGGGCGTCGACTTTGCGCTGCTGCCATTTGCCGTCGATGTGGCGCAGTTCGACCAGGCGGTTCTTGACGTTGTCGAGTACATTCAGCAGCAGGGCGCTGCGGGTGGCGCTGACGCCGTCCAGAGAGCTGGTGGCGGTGGGGGTGAACAGCACTTCAAAACGGCGTTCGCCGGCCATGAAGCGCTTGAAATCGGTGGCCAGCAGGGAGCCTTGCTTGTAGGTGGCGCCGTTGATGGTCCAGTCGGAGCGCAGGTCGATCACGAGCTGGTCGCGGACGGTGTAGGCGTTGGCGTCGTCCGGTTTTTCCACCTTGGTGAGCTTGCCGCCGTCGCGCAGGAACAGCTCACTGGCGTAGAAGCCGATCTGGCGGCTGATGAACTGGTGGCTGTGGCCGGGGGTGAAGTCTTTGTAGGCGCCGACGCCCAGGTCTTCGTTCCTGGCTTCGTACAGGGTGGCGGCGGCGGCCAGCGGGGCGCCGCGCTTCCATTCCTTGACGATGCGCGGGTAGCCGGAGGTGGTCATGCTGCC
This sequence comes from Pseudoduganella sp., assembly GCF_041914865.1. Classification (NCBI taxonomy): domain Bacteria; kingdom Pseudomonadati; phylum Pseudomonadota; class Betaproteobacteria; order Burkholderiales; family Oxalobacteraceae; genus Pseudoduganella; species Pseudoduganella sp. The sequence continues at coordinate 36,359 of NZ_JAYSCO010000032.1, forward strand.
GGCGCCGAAGTCGGTGGAGACGAACACGGTGTCGGCGTCGATCCAGCTGATGTCGCTCTTGGCTTCGGGCAGGTTGAAGCCGTCGCTGATGAAGGCGCGCTGGGCGATGTCGTATTCGCGGACCACGTGGGCGTCGCCGCCGCCGCGCGAGAGCTGTACCAGGCATTTTTCGCCTTTGGGGTAGAGGCAGGAGGCGCCGTGCCATACCCAGTTTTCTTTTTCATCGGCGGCCAGCTTGTCGATGTCGAGCACCGTTTCCCATTGCGGTTCGGCTTTCTGGTACTGCTCGAGCGTGGTGCGGCGCCAGATGCCGCGCGTGTGCACGGCGTCGCGCCAGAAGTTGTAGTAGTAGTCGCCTTGCTTGCTGACGTAGGGGATGCGCTCTTTGGAGTTGAGGATGGTCTTGAGCCGGTCGTGGATGCCTTTGTAGTCGGGCTGCGCCTGCAGCTCTTTTTCGGCAATGGCGTTTTGTTCCTTGACCCAGGCCAGCGGCTTTTCGCCAGCGACGTCTTCCAGCCACAGATACGGGTCGGGCTGCTGCTGCGCGTAGGCGCCGCCTGCGGCCGCCAGGCCAAGCACCACGCCGGATGCCATTTTTCGATACGAGCGCATTCCACCTCCAGGTTGTCAGAATGCGCACAATTTACACTATAGCTGGCGTGCCTCAAAGGTATTGCATTGGGAAATTTCGCCGGATTCGATGCCGCGCGTGAACCAGCGTACGCGCTGGGCGGAACTGCCGTGGGTGAAGGAGTCTGGCACCACCTGGCCGCCTGCCTGGCGCTGCAGGGCGTCGTCGCCGATGGCGGTGGCGGCGGCCAGCGCGGCTTCCACGTCGCCTTGCTCGATGATGTTGCGGGCGCGGTTGGCGTGGTGGGCCCAGACGCCGGCGAAGCAGTCGGCCTGCAGTTCGAGCCGCACCGACAGGGCGTTGGCCTGGCGTTCGGAGGCGTTGCGCTGGGCGTGGTGTACCTTGTCGCTCAGGCCCATCAGGTTCTGTACGTGGTGGCCGACTTCGTGCGCGACCACGTAGGCCTGGGCGAATTCGCCGGGGGCGTGGAAGCGCCGTTCCATCAGGCGGAAGAAGTCGAGGTCGATGTAGATCTCGCGGTCGCCGGGGCAGTAGAACGGGCCGGTGGCGGATACGCCCTGGCCGCAGGCGGTGTTGATGCGGCCGCTGAACACGTTCAGCTTGGGCATCTGGTAGGTGCCGCCGTTGCGGCGGAACAGGTCGGTCCAGACGTCTTCGGTGTCGGCCAGCACCACTTTCATGAGCTTGAATTCGCGGTCGTTGGCGTCGCTGCGCGGGCGCGGCTGCTGCTGTTCGCTGACCTGGACCGGGCCGCCGCCGCCGCTCAGCAGGCCGAGGATGGTGAGCGGGTTGACGCCCAGCACCCAGCCGCCCAGCAGGGCGATCACAATGGTGCCGATGCCGATGGAGCGGCCGCCGAAGCCAAACCCGCCGCCGCCGCCGCTGTCGCCACGGTGGTCTTCTACATTGTCACTTTCCCGATTGCCTTCCCAGCGCATTTTTTTAACTCCTTGGTTGTTATCCTGAAGTGTAGCGCATTGGTGCGCGGGGCGGGCGCACGTACAATGCGGGCCATGAGGATTCCAGACAAGGTGGTTGTGGCGGCGTCGGTGGCGCTGCTGGTGCTGGCCGGCGTGGCGGGCTGGCGTTATTTCGGGCGTGCGGCGCCGGACGGGCCGCCGTGCGCGCAGCAGCAGCCGGGCAGCTTTACGGCGCAGTGCCTGGCGCAGGCCAGGGCAGCGGCGGGGCGCGGCGATGCGGCGGCGATGATGGCGCTGGCGGACCATTTCAAGGGGCGCCAGCCGGAGGAGGCGGTGCGCTGGACGCGGGCGGCGGCGGCCCAGGGCGAGCCGCGCGCGGTCGGCGCCGTGCTGGAGGCCTGCGGTGCGGGGCGCGCTTTTACGCTGGAAGACGCGCAGGCGGTGCTGCCGCAAGCGTCGGTGCTGCAGGCGCTGGACTTCCGCCTCGGCGGCTCGTGCGCGCCGGTGGACCTGGCGGCGGCGCGCGCTTTCGCGCCGGCGTCGGTGCTGGCGGAGCGCGACAGTGCGCGCCTGTGTGCGGTGGCGGTGCGTTACGGCCAGCTGCGCATGACGCGCGAGGGTGCGCAGCTCGATTCGCTGGCGGCGCAGCAGCTGCTGGCCGAGTGCGAGCGGCGGCCGCAGGCTTCGGCGGCCATCCGCCACGAGGCGCAGGCCGTGCGGCAGATGCTGGCGCGCGAAATCCGGCCGGTGCACATCAGCGCTGATTGACCCAGACCGGGGCGGACCACAGCTGGCGGCCGTCGTCCTGGGTGATGCGGGCGTAGTAGAAGTGGCGGCCGGGCGCGGGCGTGAAGCGGTGCTGCAGGCCGGCCACGCCGGGCAGGGCGGCCACTTCGCCGCGGCGGCCCGGGACGCCGTGCATGATGTCGAGCGCGGCGATGCCGCGCCCGGCGCTGCTGGCGTAGTGCACCTGTAGCGCCAGCGGGCCGCTGTTCTCGATTTCACTGCCCATGATGGCGCCGTTGGCGCTGAGGGCGATGGCGCTGTGCTTGTCCATCGTGGCGAACACGCGGCGGGCGCGGATGGCGGCCAGCACGCTGTCCTGGCTCTGCCGGTCGGCCGCCGGCAGCAGTATGCCGGTGCGGTTGCCGTAGGCGGCGCCCCAGTTGGCGCAGTGGTTGTCCTGGTTGCTGCTGAAGGCCAGCTGGTAGCCCGCTTCCAGCAGGCGGTTGCAGGCGCTTTCGTAGTAGCTGTGGCGGGTTTCGCCTTCGTCGATGCGGCTGGAGAAGGCGTGGCTGTTCATGATTTCGCACAGGGCCATGGCGGCGCCGCCGTCCTGGCTGTAGGCCAGGGCCTGGCCGGCGATGGGGAACTGGCTTTCCTTCGGGTGGTTGAACTGGCCGAGCCAGCCCTGTTCGTGCATGATTTTATACAGGGCGGCGTAGTCGTTGCGCGGCGTGACGACGTCGGCAAACGGCTGGCCGTCGCTGCTGCGTTCCCAGCCGAGCAGGGCGGGGCTGTTGAGGATGTTGATGTGGCCGCCGCCGCTGATCACGCCCCATTCCTGGCCGTACAGGGCGGTGAAGCCGGGGTGGGCGGCGCTGTAGCTGGCGGCGCTGGCCAGGCCGATGCGGTAGAGCTGGCGTGCGGCCAGCGGGTCGGCGCCGGGGGCGCTGCTTTCGCTGCCGTCGTACATGTGGTTGTGCTCGGAGGCCAGCAGCACCTGCAGGCCGTGGCGCTGGGCGAACTGGAAGGCGTCGTCCGGGCCGAAGGGGGCGCTCTGCGGCGCCTGGGCGCCGTTGCAGCGGGCCGGGTCGCCGCCGCCGTCGCTGTGGTTGGTCTGGCTGTGCAGGTTGCCGTACAGGATGGTGTAGGGCAGGCCGGCGAGCTGCGCCGGGCCGGGCGCGCCGGCCGTGCCGGGGGCCGGCGGCGCGGCGCTGGCGGCCAGCAGCAGGGCGGGCTGGCCGACCGCGATCGGGCGCCGCTGGCGGATGTCGCCGGCTTGCAGGCGCAGCTCGTAGATGCCGCTGGGCAGCCCGGCGTCGGCGCGCCAGGCGATCTGCACGCGGCCGCTGCCCTGGCGCGCGGCGTGGCGTCCGCGCCACTGGCGCAGCAGGCGCCCGTCCGGGCGGTGCAGGCTCAGTTGCCAGGCCCCGCCTTGCGCCGGGCGTGCGCCCGGCAGGGTAAAGTGCAGGATGAAAGTCCTGGCTTGCCCGGCGGGCGGCGCCGGGAAGGCCGCTTCCAGCATGGCGTCGAACTCGCGGTGTTCCTGCGCCGACGCAGGCGGTGCCGCCGTGGCTGGGGCGGCAAGGCTGGCGAGGCTGGCCGCCAACCCTTGCACGCAGGCAGCGGTAACCCGGCTCAGGCGCGAAGCCGGTAAGATGTGAAATCCGTTTTTCATGATGTGCCCTCCTGTGGTGCTTTCGACCAGGAGGCAAGGAATTGGTTCCGTTCCGGCCTGCTTTAATAGTATGCTGCTCAAATGCAAGACTTTTCTCAATGGATGAGGCGCAAGCTGCGGGGGCTGACGGGCGGCCGGGCCCTGTTGTGGCTGCTCGGCCTGTCGCTGGCGGGGGCGGTGGGCGCCACCTTGTATGCCACCGCCGCCCACACGGTGGAGGAGGAGGCCCAGCAGCGCTTCGACAATATGAACCGCGCCACCCAGTACAGCATCACGGCGCGGGTGAAGGCGTATTCGGACGTGGTGCGCGGCCTGGTGGCGCTGTTCCAGACCAGCGACCAGGTGTCGCGCCTGCAGTTCCGCCAGTACGTGGCGGCGCTCGATATCGGCAAGCATTTCCCGGCGATCGAAGCGATCAATTTCGCGCCCCATGTGCCGCACGGGCAGCGCGAGGCTTTTGTGGCCTCGGTGCGCGGCGATACCAGCCTGGCGCCGGACGGCTATCCCAAGTTCGACATCAAGCCGCCCGGCAAGCGTGAGCATTATTCGCCGCTGACCTATCTTGAGCCGATGGGGCAGCTGATGGAGAAGTTCGGCGTCGACATCACGGCCAACCCGAATATCGACCGCGCCATGCAGCTGTCGCGCGACACGGGCCAGATCAGCGCCTCCGGCCAGCCGGTGGTGGTCAAGCAGCCGGTGCCGCATATTGGCCTGGGCATGCGCCTGCCGGTGTACCGGCGCGGCATGCCGGTGCATGACGTCGCCAGCCGGCGCGCGGCTTTTCTCGGCTCGGTCGGCATCGGCTTTTCGGTGGCGAAGCTGATCCAGGGCGCCATCGATGAAATGGCGGACCGCCAGGTGCACATGATCCTGTACGCCGATGCGTCGACTGATCCGGAAAAGCGCAGCCTGCTGATCGAAAAGGATGACCGCCTGCTGTTCAACGACAATGGTTCGATCGACAAGCCGGCGGCGCTGGCGGGCGATCCGGACGACTATTTCATTTCCGTGCTGCCGATCGACTTCAATGGCAGCCTGTGGAAGGCGCAGTTCTACGCCCGCAAGGATGCGATGATCGTGGGCTTCGACCGCCTGTTCCCGTTCGTTGCGCTGGCCACCGGCTTTGTCGGCACGCTGCTGATCTACGGCTATTTCTTCACCATGTACTCGCAGCGCCGCAACGCGCTGGAGCAGCGCCGCCTGCTCGACAGCGTGCTCGATAACGTCGATGCCCACGTCTACATGAAGGACCAGGACCGGCGCTTCGTCTATGTGAACGCGAAGATGGCGGAGATGATCGGGCGCCCGGTGGAGGACATCATCGGCCGGTTCGATCGCGAAGTGATGCCGGCGCGCGAGTCCGATGAGGCCTGGCGCGAGGACCGCGTGGTGCTGGCGGACGGCCAGAAGCGTTCCGGTGAAGACAGCTATACCGACCGCCATGGGGTGGTGCACCACCTGTGGACGGTGAAGGCGCCGGTGCGGCTGGACAAGGAGGTGTCGGTGGTGATCGCGCTGTCGACCGACGTGACCGAGCTGCATATGCTGAAGGAGCAGGCGCGCGCCGCCAACCAGGCCAAGAGCGATTTCCTGTCGAATATGAGCCATGAAATCCGCACGCCGATGAATTCGGTGATCGGCATGGCGCACCTGGCGCTGAAGGGCGCCACCAATCCGAAGCAGAAGGACTACCTGCAGAAGATTTACCACTCCGGCCAGCACCTGCTGGGCATCATCAACGACATCCTCGACTTTTCCAAGATCGAGGCCGGCAAGCTGGACCTGGAGGTGCTGGACTTTGCGCTGGAGTCGCTGCTGACCAATATTTCCAGCCAGCTTGGCGATGCGGCCAGCCGCAAGGGCCTGGAGCTGGTGTTCGAGATCTGGCCCGGCCTGTCGCACCAGCTGCGCGGCGACCCGCTGCGGCTGGAGCAGGTGCTGCTGAATTTCACCAGCAATGCCATCAAGTTTTCCGAGAACGGCAAGATTTATATCCGCGCGCGGCCGGTGGAGGACCGCGACAACTACACCGTGGTGCGCTTCGAGGTGCAGGACAACGGCATCGGCATGACGCCGGCCCAGGTGTCGAACCTGTTCCAGTCCTTCCACCAGGGCGACACCTCGACCACCCGCAAATATGGCGGCACGGGCCTGGGCCTGGTGATCAGCAAGCAGCTGTCGGAACTGATGGGCGGCACGGTGGGCGTGGAGTCGGAGCCGGGCCACGGCTCGACCTTCTGGTTTACCGCCAAGCTGCAGAAGGGTCCCCACCTGCTGCAGGCCACCGACAGCAATGCGCTGCAGCCGGACATCCTGGCGCCGATCCACGGCGCCTCCATCCTGCTGGTGGAAGATAATATCTTCAGCCAGCAGGTGGGGCAGGAGCTGCTGGAGGACGCCGGCGCCACCGTGGTGGTGGCCAACAACGGCAAGGAGGCCATCGACCTGCTGCTGAAGGAGCATTTCGACTGCGTGCTGATGGACGTGCAGATGCCTGTGATGGACGGCTATGAGGCGACGCGCCTGATCCGCGCCCATCCCAAGCTGGCCGGCACCCTGATCATCGCCATGACGGCCAACGCCGGCAAGGAGGACCAGGCGCGCTGCCTGGCGGCCGGCATGGACGAATTCGTGACCAAGCCGATCGCGCCCAACCTGCTGTTCTCCGTGCTGTCCAAGTGGATGAGCCAGCGCGCCGCCGAGGGCCGCACCGCGCAGGTGCGCAGCACCACCACGCCGGGCCAGGCCGCCGCGTCCACGCCCGCAACGGCCGCCGCTCCGGCGCCGGCCGCGCCGCCGGCGGAGGAGGTGGTGCCGGGCGAGGCGGAATTGTTCGACGTGCGCGCGCTGGCGCAAACCTTCGGCAACAAGCCGGAGAAGATGCGCAAGTACGCCAATATGTTCATCGATTCGGCGCAGGATGGCTTGCGCGAGGTGCAGGCCGCGCTGGAGGCGGGCGATATGGTGCGCCTGTCGGAGCTGGGGCACCGCATCAAGTCGTCGGCGCGCGCCGTGGGCGCCATGAGTTTCGCCGAGCTGTGCCTGGCGCTGGAAAAACTGGCGCCGGCCGACGGCATCGAGCGCGCCCGCGCCATCGTGCTGCAGATGCAGCCGTTGCTGGAGCGCCTGCGCGAGCATATTGCGCAGGAAATGAACGCGAATATCCCGGGATAGCGACACACTTTGTCGCTGGAGCGGCGATAATAGCAATCCTTGCTCATTCGCTGCTCTTACATGGCCCCAAGCATCCAACCCGGTCTCCTTATCCTGCACGGCAACCAGCTGGAAGAGCTGCGCGGCGCCGTGTTCCAGTGGCTGCGCGGCCACCCGCTGGCGCCGCTGGAGCAGGAAATCTTCCTGGTGCAGTCGAACGGCGTGGCGGAATGGCTGAAGATCGCCCTGGCCGAGGAAACGGGCCTGTGCGGCGCCACCCGCGTGGCGCTGCCGGCGCGCCTGCTGTGGGAAATCTACCGCGGCATGCTGGGCCACGCGCGCGTGCCGCCCATTTCCGCCTTCGACAAGGGCCCGCTGACCTGGCGCCTGATGCGCCTGTTGCCGCAGCTGCTGGCGCAGGAAGCGTTCGCGCCGCTGCGCCACTTCCTGCGCGATGGCGACCCGGAACGCCGCCTGCAGCTGGCCGAGCGCCTGGCCGACCTGTTCGACCAGTACCAGGTGTACCGCGCCGACTGGCTGGAGGACTGGGCCGCCGGGCGCGACCAGCTGCGCAATGCGCGCGGCGAGCCGGTGCCGCTGGCGCCGGACCAGCGCTGGCAGGCCGCATTGTGGCGTGCGGTGGCGGCCAGCGTGCCGGAACAGGAGCGCGGCCTGGGCCGGGCCAGCGTGCACGCCGCCTTCGTCGAGGCGGTGCAGCGCGGCGACCAGCCGCTGGGGCGCCTGCCGCGCCGCATCGTGCTGTTCGGGGTGTCGGCGCTGCCGTACCAGACCTTGCAGGCCATGGCCTCGCTGGCGCGCTTCACCCAGGTGGTGATCGCGGTGCCCAATCCCTGCCGCTACTACTGGGGCGACATCATCGAAGGGCGCGACCTGCTGCGCGCGGCGCGCCACCGCCATGCGGCGCGCAAGGACATCGACTTGTCGGCGGTGCCGCTGGAGGCGCTGCATGCGCACAGCCATCCCTTGCTGGCGAGCTGGGGCCGGCAGGGGCGCGATTACATCCGCATGCTGGACGAGTTCGACACCGCCGCCGACCTGGCGGGGCGCGAAGACAAGCTGCGCGTGGACCTGTTCAGCGAGGGCGAAGGCGACACCCTGCTGGCCCAGGTGCAGGCGGCGGTGCGCGACATGCTGCCGCTGGCCGAGCATCCGGCGGCCGTGGGCGCGGCGCCGCCGCCGGACGCCGACCGTTCGATCGAGTTCCACGTCGCCCACAGCGTGCAGCGCGAGGTGGAGATCCTGCACGACCAGCTGCTGGCCATGTTCGCGGCCGACCCCGGCCTGCGGCCGCGCGACGTGGTGGTGATGGTGCCCGATATCGACGTCTTCACGGCCTCGATCCGCGCCGTGTTCGGCCAGCACCGGCGCCACGACCCGCGCTTCATCCCGCACGAGATCGGCGACGTCAACGACCGCAGCGTCAATCCGCTGCTGGTGGCGCTGCAATGGCTGCTGCGCCTGCCGCAGCAGCGTTGCCGCCAGAGCGAGGTGCGCGACCTGCTGGACGTGCCGGCCCTGGCGCGCCGCTTCGGCCTGGCCGAGGACGACCTGCCCACGCTGGGCCAGTGGATCGAAGGCGCCGGCGTGCGCTGGGGCCTGGACGCCGGCCACCGCGCCGGCCTGGGGCTGGCGCCGGCCGGCGAGCAGAATGCCTGGATGTTCGGCGTGCGGCGCATGCTGCTGGGCTACGCGGCCGGCAATGGCGGCGCCTATGCCGGCATCGAGCCATATGCGGAGGTGGGCGGGCTCGATGCCGCGCTGGCCGGTTCGCTGGCGCAGCTGATCGAGGCGCTGCTGGCCTGGCGCGAGCGCCTGGGCGTGGCGCGCCCGCCGCTGGAATGGGCCGAGCAGGCGCGCCTGCTGCTGGCTGCCTTCTTCAGCGACCGCGACGAGGCCGACCGCCTGACGCTGGCGCGCCTGGACGACGCCCTGGACAAGTGGCTGGCAACCTGCGAGGACGCCGGCTTTGACGAGGCGGTGCCGCTGGCCACCCTGCGCGAAGCGTGGATGGGCGGGCTGGACGAGCCGTCGCTGGAGCACCAGTTCGTCTCCGGCGGCGTCACCTTCTGCACCCTGATGCCGATGCGCGCGGTGCCGTTCCGCGTGGTGTGCCTGCTGGGCATGAACGACGGCGACTTCCCGCGGCGCGCCAGCCGCGCCGACTTCGACCTGCTGGTGCTGCCGGGCATGGCGCGCCCGGGCGACCGTTCGCGCCGCGACGACGACCGCTACCTGATGCTGGAGGCGCTGCTGGCGGCGCGCGACAAGCTGTATATCAGCTGGGTCGGACGCAATGTGCGCGATAACAGCGAACAGCCGCCGTCGGTGCTGGTGGCGCAGCTGCGCGACTACCTGCAGGCCGGCTGGCGGCTCAACCTCGCCGCGCGCACCACGGCGCATGCGCTGCAACCGTTCAGCCGCGCCTATTTCGAGCGCGGCGGCCTGCTGACCTATGCCGGCGAATGGCGCGCGGCGCACGACGCGGGCGAGGCTGGCGCGGCGCATGCCGGTGGCGCAGCCGACCCGGCGGCGCTGGCGCCGTACGAGCTGGAGGAAGGCTTCCGCCTGCGCCTGTCGACGCTGGCGGCCTTCCTGCGCCAGCCGGTGCGCCATTTCTTCCGCCAGCGCCTGGGCGTGTTCTTCGGCGAATCGGCGGTGGTGGGCGAGGACGAGGAGCCGTTCCAGCTGAATGGGCTGGAGCGCTACACCCTGGAAGATGCCATGCTGGCCGACAGCGGCGAGCTGGAGGCGCTGGACCAGGTGCGCGACAGCCTGCGCCAGCGCGGCCTGCGCCTGCGGCGCCAAGGCATGCTGCCGATCGGCCTGATCGGCGAGCGCGTGCTGGACGAACTGGTGGAGGAGCTGGTGCCGGTGCGCACCGCCTGGCTGGCCCTGTGCGGCACTTACTGGGAGACCGCGCCCAAGCTGGCGGTGCACCTTGAACTGGGCGGCCTGCTGCTGGAGGACTGGGTCGACCAGCTGCGCCGGGCAGAGGGCGCCACGGCCTGGCTGATGCAGATGTCCTCGCGCGTGTGCGACAAGTCGGGCGCGCCGCGCGGCGAAAAACTGATCCCGATGTGGCTGCGCCAGCTGGCTGCGGCGGCGCAGGGGCAGGCGGTGACCGGTTTCCTGGTGGCGCGCGACGCCATCGTGGTCATGGCGCCCTTGCCGCAGGACGAGGCGCTGGCCACGCTGCGCGCGCTGGCGGCCCTGTGGCGCGAGGGCATGGACCGGCCGTTGCCGGCGGCCTGCAAGACTGGCCTGGCGCTGGTGATGGAGGGCGATGCGCGCAGTACTTATGATGGAGGTTTCGAACTGTCCGGCGAGAATGAAGATCCCTGCCTGGCCCGCCTGTGGCCGGACTTTGCCGCACTGTCGGCGCAGGAAGGGTTTGCGGCATTCAGCCGCGCCCTGTACCAGCCGCTGGCCGACTGGCTGGCGCAATCGGTGAGCGTGCAGCCGATCGGCGGCGAAGGGGAGGGCGAGCAATGAGCAGCGCACTGAACCCGCTCGATTTCCCGCTGCACGGCTCGCGCCTGATCGAGGCCAGCGCCGGCACCGGCAAGACCTGGACCATTGCGGCCCTGTACGTGCGCCTGGTGCTGGGGCATGGCCGGGAGAACGCCTTCCAGCGGCCGCTGATGCCGTCCGAAATCCTGGTGATGACCTTTACCCGCGCCGCCACGCGCGAGCTGTCCAACCGCGTGCGCGAGCGCCTGGTGGAGGCGGCCGCCTACTTCCGCGCCGAGGGGGAGCTCGAGCCGGACGGCTACCTGGATGCCTTGCTGGAGGAGCTGCCCGACGAGGGCGCGCGCCTGCAGGCGGCGCACCGGCTGCAGCTGGCGGCCGAAACGATGGACGAAGCGGCCATCTTCACCATCGATGCCTGGTGCCAGCGCATGCTGCGCGAGCACGCCTTCGACAGCGGCAACCTGTTCGACGAGGAGCTGCTCAGCGACGAGGGCGCGCTGTACGAGGACGCGGCGCACGACTACTGGCGCCAGCAGGTCTATCCGCTGGGCGAGGACGCGCTGCAGGTGCTGCTGTCCGCCTGCCGCGACGTGGAGGCGCTCAAGCGCAGCGTGCGCGAGCTGGCGCGCCGGCCCGATGCGGCCGGGGTGGCCGGGCCGGAAACGCTGGGCGCCATGATCGCCCGCGTGCGGCGCGAGCAGATGGCGGCGCTGGCCGCGCTGAAAGACGGCTGGGCCGAACGCGCCGACCGCATGGAAGGCTGGATCGCCGCCCAGCGCGAAGCGAACCCGAAATGCTTCAACGGCACCAAGCTGCGCGCCGACTCGGTGGCCAAATGGTTTGCCGCCCTGCGCGACTGGGCCGGCGACCCGGGCCAGCACATGCCGGACATGAACGATACGCCCTGGTTCCGCCTGACGCCGGCCGGCATGGTCGACGCCTGCGCCAAGAACTTCGCGCCGGACATCCCGGACGACTTCGAGGAGATCGCGCCGCTGCGCCGGGCGCTGGACGCGATCGAACCGCTGCGCCACCACGTGTTCCGCCACGCCGCCGCCACCATCGCGGCCCGCATGCAGGAGCTGAAGGCGCAGCAGCGCCAGTTCGGCTTCGCCGACATGCTGGAACGCCTGCGCGGCGCGCTGGAAGGGGCGAACGGTGCGGCGCTGCGCCAGCGCATCGTTACCCAGTACCCGGTGGCGCTGGTCGACGAATTCCAGGATACCGCCCCCAGCCAGTACCGCATCTTCAACCTGCTGTACCGGGTGGCGGAGAATACGCCGGAGCTGGGCCTGTTCCTGATCGGCGACCCGAAGCAGTCGATCTATGGCTTCCGCGGCGCCGACATCCACAGCTACCTCGATGCGCGGCGCGCCACCGCGGGCCGCCATTACCAGCTGGGCACCAATTTCCGCTCCACCGCGCAGGTGGTGGCGGCGGTCAACCAGGTCTTCCTGCATGCGGAAGGGGTGGCCGGGCAGGGCGGCTTTGCGCGCGGCGCCTTCCGCTTCCGCACGGCCGAGGGCAATCCGCTGCCGTTCGACGCGGTCGGCGCGCGCGGCCGCGACGAGCGGCTGGTCGGCCCGGATGGCGACATCCAGGCCCTGACCGCCGGCTGCACGCTGGAGCAGCTGGGCGCCGACGCCTACCGCGAATACTTCGCCGAGCAGTGCGCCGAGCACATCGCCTGCCTGCTGAACGACGAATCCACCGGCTTCCAGGGGCCGCAAGGCTTCAGGCGCCTGCAGCCGGCCGATATCGCCATCCTGGTGCGCGACCGGCGCGAAGCGGCGGCCGTGCGCAAGGCGCTGCAGCGGCGCGTGGTGCCAAGCGTCTACCTGTCCGACAAGGATTCGGTGCTGTCGAGTGAGGAAGCGGCCGACATGCTGCGCTGGCTGTCGGCCGTGGCCAACCCGCTGGACGGCCAGCTGGCGCGCACCGCCTTCGCCACCCGCAGCGCCAACCTGCCGCTGGCCGAGCTGGCCCAGTTCTCGGCCGACGAGCTGGCGTGGGAGCGGCGCGTCGAGCAGTTGAAGGAGTGGCACGTGGTGTGGCAGCGCCAGGGCGTGCTGGCCATGCTGCGCCGCTTCATCCACGACCTGGGCCTGCCGGCGCAGCTGCTGGCGCGCCCGGGCGGCGAGCGCAGCCTGACCAATATGCTGCACCTGGCCGAACTGCTGCAGCAGGCCAGCCGCCAGCTGGAAGGCGAGCAGGCCCTGATCCGCTGGCTGGCCGAGCAGATCGAGGACGAGACGGACGGCGGCGACGAGCGCGTGCTGCGTCTGGAATCGGACGCGGAGCTGGTCAAGGTGGTCACCGTGCACAAGTCGAAGGGCCTGGAATACCCGCTGGTCTACCTGCCGTTCGCGGTCACCGTGCGCAAGGTGGACAAGCGCAACCGCATCTTCTTCGAGTACACCGACGCCAGCGGCGAGCGCCGCATCGACATGCAGCTGTCGGACGCCGGGCAGGAGGCGGCGGAGGCGGCGCGCATCGAGGAAGACCTGCGCCTGCTCTACGTGGCGCTGACGCGCGCGCGCCACTTCCTGTGGCTGGGCGTGGCGGCCCTGCCCGCGCGCAAGAAGGACGAGAACACCCTGCACGAATCGGCGCTGGGCTACCTGCTGACCGGCGGCGAGCCGCTGCCGGCCGGCCAGCTGCTGGAGAGCTGGCAGCGCCTGCGCGCCGGCTGCGACGCCATCGCGGTCGCCACGCTGGCGCCGCAGGTGCCGGTGACGCGCCTGGCGCGCGCCGTGCAGCGGCCGCCGCTGGAGGCGCCGCTGGCCTACGACGCCGAATTCGAGCGCGACTGGTCGGTCGGCAGTTTCAGCTCGCTGGCGCGGCGCAGCGGCGAAGCCTTGCCGGCGCCGATGCACGCGGCGCAGGAAACCCTGATGGAAGGCGAGGATGCCGCCAGCATTGTGCGCATCGAGGACACGGCCTGGCATCGCTTCCCGCGCGGCTCGGTGCCCGGCAACTTCCTGCACGAGCAGCTGGAGGCGCTGGCGCGCGAAGGATTCGCCGCCATCCACCAGGAGCATTACGCCGAACGGGCCGCGCGCCAGATCAAGCGCGCCGGCTGGGGCCACCGCGAGGCCGATACGCTGGAATGGCTGCGCGCCATCGCCGGCACGGTGCTGCCGCCGCTGGGCAGCGCGCTGGACGGCATCAGCACGCTGCTGCCGGAAATGGAGTTCTGGTTCCCCAGCGAGCGGCTGGACACGGCGCAGCTGGACCGCCTGTGCCGCCAGCACCTGCTGGACGGCATCGCGCGCCCGGCGCTGCCGCAGCGCGAGCTGCACGGCATGCTGAAAGGTTTCTGCGACCTGGTGTTCGAGCACGCGGGCCGCTACTGGGTGCTGGACTACAAATCGAACGCGCTGGGCGGCGGCGACGCGGCCTACCACAAGGCGGCGCTGGCGCACGGCATGGCGGCCCACCGCTACGACGTGCAGGGCGCCATCTACATGCTGGCCCTGCACCGCCTGCTGCGCACGCGCCTGGGCGCGGCCTACGACCCGGCCCGCCAGCTGGGCGGCGCCATCTTCTACTTCCTGCGCGGGGTCGGCAATGAACAGACGCGCGGCTGCTACGTGCTGCCGCGCGACGCGCAACTGCTGGACGGACTGGACGGACTTTGCACATGAGTTTTTACGAACATATCGACATGCTGGCCGAAGGCGGCATGCTGCGCCGCCTGGGGCCTGTGTTCGCCCGCTTCGTGACGTCGCTGGCGGCGCCGGACAGCGCGGCCGCCGGCAACCCGCTGGCGCTGGCCTGCCTGCTGCTGTCGGAGCTGGAAGGGCGCGGCCACAGCTGCCTGCAGCTGGCGGCGCTGGCCGGCGACCCCGCGCCCATGCTGGGCTGGAGCGACGACGACTGGCCCGGCCTGTGCGCCGAAGCCGGCGCGCTGCCGCAAGGCGAGGCGGCCTGGCACGCCTATCTGCAAGCATGCCCGCAGGTGCTGTGCTGGCCCGGCGGCGAGGAGTGCGGCCAGCCGCTGGTGCTGGCCGGCGGCCGCCTGTACCTGCGCCGCTACTGGTCGGACGAGAACACGGTGGCGCATGCGGTGCGCGCCCGCACCGGAGAAAAATGGGGACGTACCCCATTTAATGATGATTCTCCATTAAATGGGGTACGTCCCCATTTTTCTCCGCCGCCGGCGCTGGTGCGCCAGTGGCTGGACCAGCTGTTCACCCATGCCACGCGCGAGGGCGGGGCGGACTGGCAGAAGATCGCCTGCGCGGTGGCCACGCGCGGCGGGCTGGCGGTGATCACGGGCGGCCCCGGCACCGGCAAGACCTACACCGTGGCGCGCCTGCTGGCCCTGCTGTTTGCGCTGGAGGGCGAGCACGCCAGCCAGTTGCGCGTGGCGCTGGCGGCGCCCACCGGCAAGGCGGCGGCGCGCCTGAAGCAGGCCATCGACGATGCGCTGGACAAGCTGGAGCAGGGCCTGGACGGCGCCCTCCCGCTGCGCGCCCTGGCCGAGCGCATGGGCGGCGCGCGTACCCTGCATTCGCTGCTCGGCGCGCGGCCCGACACGCGCGCCTTCCGCCACAACGCCGCCAACCCGCTCGATGTCGACGTGCTGATCGTCGACGAGGCCTCGATGGTGCACCTGGAAATGATGGCGGCGCTGCTGGACGCCCTGCCGTCCGGCGCGCGCCTGGTCCTGCTGGGCGACAAGGACCAGCTGGCGTCGGTGGAAGCCGGCTCGGTGCTGGGCGACTTGTGCCACGATGCGCAGGCCGGCGGCTACGACGCCGCCACTGCCGCCTTCGTGCAGGCCGCTTCCGGCCAGGATATCCCGCCCGAGTACCTGGGCCAGGCCGGCGCGCTGGCGCAGCAGACCGTGATGCTGCGCCAGAGCCGCCGCTTCGGCGGGCCGATCGGCCAGCTGGCGCTGGCGGTCAACCAGGGCGACGCGGAAGCGGCGCGCGCCGTGCTGCGCGCCGACAGCGGCGGCCAGCTGCACTGGAACGAGGCGGCGCAGCAGGAAGACATGCTGCGCCTGGCCAGCGAGGGCTACCGGCCCTTCCTGGAACTGGTGCGGCAGGGCAGCGGCGGCGCCGGCCACGATGCCTGGGCCGCCGGCGTGCTGCAGGCGTTCGAAGGCTTCCGCCTGCTGTGTGCGGTGCGCGAAGGCGAGTGGGGCGTGACGGGCCTGAACGACAGCATCGCCCAGCGCCTGGAAGCGCAAGGGCTGCTCAAGCGGCGCGGCGAATGGTATGTCGGGCGGCCGGTCATGGTCACCCGCAACGACTATGCCACCGGTGTCTACAACGGCGACATCGGCCTGGTGCTGCCCGACCCCGAGCGCGCCGGCTCGCTGCGCGTGTATTTCTCGGACGCCGGCCAGGTGCGCAGCGTGCTGGCGACGCGCCTGCGCAATGTGGAAACGGCGTTTGCCATGACCGTGCACAAATCGCAGGGCTCGGAATTCAGCCACACGGTGCTGGTGCTGCCGCGCGAAGCGTCCAGCGTGCTGGCGCGCGAACTGGTCTACACCGGCATCACGCGCGCGCGCCAGCGCTTCACGCTGCTGACGCCCAACGCCGGCGTGCTGCCGGACGCGATCCGGCGCCGCACCGAGCGCACCAGCGGCTTGCGCAGCCTGCTGGCCTGAGGCTTCAGGCGGCCTGCGCGCCCGGCCCCTGGGCCGCCTGCAGGTCGGCGCGGATGGCCTGCAGCACCGCGTCGAGCCGGGGCGCCAGGCGCGCCAGCTCGGCGTCCGCGCCGGCGCCGCCGCGCAGGGCGTTCAGCACTTCCGCCGCGCCCTGGCGCAAGTCCTCCATGCCCAGTTGCGCCGCCAGCCCGGCCAGGGTGTGCGCCAGCCTTTGCGCGCGCGCCTGGCTGCCCTGCGCCAGCGCGTCGGCAATGGCGGCATGCAGGGTGGCCTGGCTGTGCAGGAACTGGCCCAGCATCTTGTGCAGGTGCGACGGGTTGCCCTGCATGCGCGCCAGCGCCCCGGCCACGTCGATGCCGCAGGCGGCCAGCGCCGGCCAGGCCGCGCGCGCCACGGCCTGCGCTTCCGCGCTGGGCGTGGCGGCCGGCAGCGCGTGCTGGAACAGGGCGGTGAAGATGAAGCGGTTGCCCTGCGCCGGGTCGCTCTCCAGCATCAGGTGGCCGCCCAGCATGGCCGCCAGCTGGCGCGCCACCGACAGCCCCAGGCCGGCCGCGCTGTCGCCCTGCGACACCGGCTCGAACAGCTGGATGGCGGCGTCGCGCGCGGCGCCGGTGTCGCGCACTTCGCAGCGCAGCACGGTGGCGCCGTGGCCGCCATCGCCCGTGTCGCGCTGCACCGCCAGCAGCACCTTGCCCTGGTCGGTGAAGCGCACCGCGTGCGCCAGCAAATGCTGCAGCAGCTGCTGCAGGCGCGCGGCATCGCCCACCAGCTCGGCCGGCACCGCCGCATCGACCGCGCATTCCAGCCGCAGGCCCTTGGCCTGGGCCGGCGCCTGCCAGGCGGCGCAGGCCTGTTCGGCGGCCTGGCGCACGCTGAATACGCATTCCTGCATATGCAAGGCGCCCGCTTCGATGCGCGAGAAGTCGAGGATGTCGTTGAACATGGCCAGCAGGCTGGCCGCCGCGCCGTCGACTTGCTGCAGGTAGCTGCGCTGGCGGGCGTCGAGCTGGCCTTGCAGCGCGAGCTGGGTCAGGCCGATGATGGCGTTCAGCGGGGTGCGGATTTCATGGCCCATATTGGCCAGGAAGGAGCTCTTGCTGCGGTGGGCGCTATCGGCCGTCTCCTGCGCCGCCGCGATGGCGCGTTCGGCCTGGCGCAGCTCCGTCACGTCCAGCCCGAAGGAGAGCAGGGCGATGTCGCCTTCCTCCAGCACGGTGTGGCGCCAGGCGATGCGGCGCTCGTCGCCGGAGGCGGTGGTGAGCAGGTGTTCCTGCGCCGGCGGCATGGCGCGCAGCTGCTCCTGCTGGCCGCCGGCCGGCCACAGCGCGATGGCCGACATCGGCAGCAGCGGCAGGTCGCGCCACACGCGCCCCAGCACGGCCTGGCGCGCGCAGCCGGTCACGCGCACGGCGGTGTCGTTAAACAGCAGCACTTCGCCGTCGCGCCCCAGGCCCAGTACCAGCAGGTCGGCATTGTTCATCAGCTGGTCGAGCAGGCGGCGTGTGCGGCGCAGCTTGTCGCCGGCGGCGTCGCGCGCCGCCGCCGCGTTGGCCAGGTCCTGCTGCAAGGCGTGCAGCGAGAGCAGCAGCTCGCCCGTTTCGTCGTGGCAGGGGGCGGGCGGCGGCGAGGACAGGTCGCCCTGATGCATGCGCTGCGCCACCGCCAGCGCCTCGGCCAGCGGCTGCGTGATGCTGCGGCTGATCAGCCAGGCCAGGCCGACCGCCAGGCCGAGCGAGGCGGCCAGGATGGCCAGCAGCAGCACGCTGTCGCGCTGCACGCGGTCGGCGGCCTGGCCCTCGGTAAAGCGGGCCCGGCTCGCCGCCAGCTGCACCAGGTTGTCGACCACGCGCCGGTGCTGCTCGTAATGGCGCTTCATCGACAGCAGGGCGTGTTCGGCGCGCGGCTTGTCGGCCAGCTCGAGCGCCGGCACCAGCTGGCCGAAGGCGTCGCGGTAGAAAGCCGCCGCATGCAGGTTGCTTTGCTTGAGCGCGTCGGCCAGGCTGGGGTCGAGCTGGCGCCCCTGCCAGTACTGCTGGCGCGCCAGCTGCTGCGCGTGCAGCGTACGCAGGCGCTGCGCCAACTGGTCGCGTTCGGCCTGGTTGCCGGCGGCGGCCAGCTGCTGCGCCAGCAGGAACGACTCGATGATGTACAGCGGCGGCGGCAGCACGTCCGCGATCAGGTCCTTGCCCTGGATCACGTCGCCGTACAGCGGACCGTTCACGCGCAGTTCATCCAGCGTGCGGAACGACCACAGGCCGTACAGCAGGAAGCCGGCGGCGAAGATCCCGACCAGGATCGCCAGGCGGCGCGCGAAGCGCAGGTTGCGCAGCAGGTCCATGGCGCCTCCCGGCAGCGAACCCCGTCAGGTCAGGCGCGGCGGCGACGGCGTTCCGTGGTGCGCGCAGCTTTCTTGCGCGGGCTGGATGCTTTCATCACCTTGGGCTCATTGCCGCCGGCCAGCAGGCGGCGGATGTTCAGCGCATCCATCAGGCGCGCGGAATTGCCACTGGCGTTCAGCAGGACCAGGGTGGCGTTGCGGCCGGCCTCGGTGATGCGCATGATGAGGCAGCGGCCCGCTTCTTCGGTGTAGCCGGTCTTCGACAGGCCGATGTCCCAGCCCTTGGCGCCGACCAGGCGGTTGGTGTTGTGGTACTCGACCTTGCGCCCCTTCATGGTCATGACTTCCTCGGTATCGGTGGTCATGCGGCGGATTTCCGGGTACTTGGCGGCAGCGGCGGCCATCTTCACCAGGTCGGCGGCGTTCGAGGTGTTGTGCGGCGACAGGCCGGTCGGCTCGTCGATGCGGGTGCTGTGCATGCCAAGCTGCCTGATCTTGGCGTCGACCGCGGCCTTGAAGGCGGCGGGGCCGCCGGGGAAGGTGCGCGCCAGCGAGGCGGCGGCGCGGTTGTCGGACGACATCAGCGCCAGTTGCAGCACTTCGCCGCGCGACAGGGTGGCGCCGACCGGCACGCGCGAGGTGCTGTGCTTGAGCGTGTCGACGTCTTCGCGGTCGATGCTGATCTGCTCCTGCATATCGAGCTTGGAGTCGAGCACGACCATCGCGGTCATCAATTTGGTCAGGGAAGCGATCGGGACCACGGCGGTGGCGTTCTTCTCGACCAGGACTTTGCCGGTCTCATCCTCAACGACCAGCACGGATTGCGAGCTCATGGGAGCGGCAAACACGGCGGCGGAGATCGACATCAGCAGGGCTGTGGTGATTTTCTTGAGCATGTTCGGAATGCGGGATAGGTCAGGGCGGAATATTGCTGGATTAGGGGCAATATTCTAAATTCCGAAGATATCACTTATGGGTTAACTCGTCCAGCCAGCGTCAATTATGCGCAACTTAAGGCGAAAAAAAAGCCGGCTTGGCCGGCTTTTAAATACGTCATTTGGACGAATAAATCTTGTCGAACTCGCCGCCATCGTCAAAGTGTTTCTTTTGCGCGGCGCGCCAGCCGCCAAACACCTCATCCACGGTGAACAGGGAAATCGGTTTGAAATTGGCGGCATATTTCTTAAACACCGCTTCCGAGCGCGGACGCAAATAGTGCTTGGCGATAATTTCCTGGCCCGCTTCCGAATACAGGAAATTCAGGTAGGCGGTCGCTTCCTTGCGGATATTCTTTTTATCCACGACTTTATCGACCACCGCCACCGGCGATTCGGCCAGGATGGAAGCGGCCGGGTACACCACTTCAAAGTTGTCGCCGAATTCGGCGCGTACCATGCTCACCTCGTTCTCAAAGGTCACCAGCACGTCGCCGATCTGGCGCTGGGTGAAGGTGGTGGTGGCGGCGCGGCCGCCGGCGTCGAGGATCGGCACATTCTTGAAGATCTTGCCCACCAGCTCGCGCGCCTGCGCCTCGTTGCCGCCTTTTTTCAGTACCGAGCCCCACGCTGCCAGGTAGGTGTAGCGGCCGTTGCCGGCGGTTTTCGGGTTGGGGATGATCACCTGCACGCCCGGCTTGGCCAGGTCGCCCCAGTCCTTGATCGCTTTCGGATTGCCCTTGCGCACCAGGTAGACCATGGTGGAATAGGCCGGCGCCGCATTGTGCGGGAATTTCTTGGCCCAGTCCTGCACCACCAGGCCGCGGTCGGCCAGCATATCGATGTCGTTGGCCTGGTTCATGGTCACCACCGACGCTTCCAGGCCGTCGGCCACGGCGCGCGCCTGCTTGGACGAGCCGCCATGCGACTGCTTGATGGTGACGTCGGTCCCGGTGCTCTTCTTATAGGCAGCGGCGAAGGCCGGGTTGACGTCCTTATACAGTTCACGCGCCACGTCGTAGGACACGTTCAGCAGGGTCACTTCCTGGGCCGCGGCGACCGGGGCGAAACCGACGGCAGCCGCCGCCAGGGCGGTGCCGAGTGCAAATGCGAATTTGTTATAAGTCATGGCAGTCTCTATTGTGAAAACAGATATGCATGGTCTAGAATTCGGCGCCGAAATGAAACTACTTATTCGTTATAAGCTTAGATAGGCTGCCGCCGGGCGGTGGCCGACGGGGATTTTGCCGCTGGTGTATATTCCGCCTGTGAACTGGTTATTTGAGAGCACGCATGAGTTTTGAAATTCGCCGCGCGGAAGCGAACGACGCCACGGCTGCCTGTGAGGTGCTGCGACGCTCGATCGCCGAATGTTGTGTGCTTGACCATAAAAATGATCCCGCCATCCTCGGCGCCTGGCTCGGCAACAAGACCCCGGAAACGGTCGCGTCCTGGTTCGCCTCGCCCACCAATTACGCCGTGGTCGCCACCGAGGACGGGGCGGTGGTCGGCGTCGCCCTGCTGACGGCGGCCGGCAAGCTGGCCCTGTGCTACCTGCTGCCCGAGGTGCGCCAGCGCGGCGCCGGCAAGGCCTTGCTGGCCTGCGTCGAGCAGCAAGCCTGCAGCTGGGGCGTGAAGGCGCTGCAGCTGCACAGCACCGCCAGCGGCGAGGAATTCTTCGCGCGCCAGGGCTACCTGCGCGCCGGCAACGTGCGCTCGCCGTACGGCGTGGAAACGGTGTTCTTCTGGAAGCAGCTGGACGGCACGGTGTGCGACGCCAGCAAACCCAAGCGATTCTGCGGTTGCAATTGACCAGGGGCACGGTTCAAACGTACCGTGCAATTTGGATACAACTGCTATAGTGTCTTATCGACAATCTTCGCGCGGGGTCCAGTATGCTCCAACCGCAGAACAACCAGACTGACGCATTCATCTCGACCGGCATCGACGGGCTCGACTCCATCCTGGCAGGGGGGCTGACCAAGGACCGGCTTTACCTGCTGGAAGGCGATCCCGGTTCCGGCAAGACCACCATGGCGCTGCAATTCCTCGTGGAAGGCGCGCGGCGCGGCGAGCCAGTGCTGTACATTACGCTGGCCGAGAACGAGGTCGAGCTGCGCGCCGTGGCGCGCTCGCATGGCTTTTCGATGGACGGCATCAGCGTGCATGAAATCATCGCGGCCGAGAGCGTGCTTGATCCGGATGAGCAGTACACCGTATTCCACCCGTCCGAAGTGGAACTGGGCGAGACCAACCGCCGCATCCTGTCCCATATCGAACAGCTCAACCCGAGCCGCGTGGTGCTCGATTCGCTGTCCGAACTGCAGCTGCTGGCCGGCAGCGCGCTGCGCTACCGGCGCCACGTGCTGGCACTCAAGCAGTACTTTGCCCGGCGCGCCTGCACCGCCCTGTTCCTCGACGATCAAACCGCGGTGGGCGGCGACCAGCAGGTGCGCAGCATCGCCCATGGCGTGATCTCGCTGCAGCAGGCCGAGTCGGGCTACGGCGCCGAGCGGCGCATCCTGCGCGTGCTGAAGTACCGCGGCATCGATTACCGGCGCGGCCCGCACGATTATGTGATCGTGCGCGGCGGCGTGGTGGCGTTCCCGCGCATCGTGCCGTCCGAATCGCGCGAAGCGGTGGCCCGGCACCAGGTGGCGAGCGGGCGCGCCGAACTCGACGCGCTGCTGGGCGGCGGCATCGAGGCTGGCTCCAGCACCCTGATCTCGGGGCCGCCGGGCACCGGCAAGTCCAGCCTTGCCGCGCAGTTCGTCAAGACGGCCACCGGGCAGGGCCACAAGGCGGCCATGTTCGTGTTCGAGGAAGCCTTGAGCACGCTGCTGAACCGGGCCGACGGCATCGGCATGGACCTGCGCACGCCGATCGCCGAAGGCTTGCTCACGGTGCACCAGATCGACCCGGCCGAGCTGTCGCCCGGGCAGTTCTCCCACATGGTGTGCCGCGCCGCCGACGCCGGCGCCCGGGTGGTGGTGATCGACAGCCTGAACGGCTACCTGAACGCGATGCCGGAAGCGCGCTTCCTGACCACGCACCTGCGCGAAGTGCTGACCTACCTGGGCCAGCGCGGCGTGGTCACCCTGCTGGTCGGCGTGCAGCAGGGTGTAATCGGTAACATGAGCTCCAATGTCGATGTCAGCTACCTGGCCGACAATGTGCTGCTGCTGCGCTATTACGAAGCGTTCGGCGCCGTGCACAAGGCCCTCTCCGTGTTCAAGAAACGCGGCAGCGAACACGAAACCACCCTGCGCTCGTTCGACATCACGCGCCAGGGCATCCAGGTCGGGCCTGTGCTGGCCGGCTTCCGCGGCATCCTGACCGGGGTGCCGACGCCGGAGGAGCACGTCGCGGGCAAGGAGTCGCATGGATAAGCTCGAGCAGCGCATCGTGGTCTACGCCCCGGTCGGCAAGGATGCCCGCCTGATCTGCGACGTGCTGGCCCATGCGCGCCTGGAATGCGAAACCTGTGCGGCGCTGGCGCAGGTGGTGCCGCAGTTGCGGCAGGGCGCCGCCGCCCTGTTCGTGGTCGAGGAAGCGTTCAATGCCGGCTTCCTGGCCGAGCTGACCGGCTTCCTGTCCGGCCAGCCGGCCTGGTCGGACTTGCCGGTGCTGGTGCTGAGCAAGCAGGGTCTCGATTCGGTGGCCGTGCGCAAGGTGTTCGAACAGGTCGGCAATGTCACCTTGCTCGAGCGGCCGGTGCGGCGCGCCACCTTGCTCAGCGCGGCCCTGTCGGCGCGCCGCGCGCGCAAGCGCCAGTACGAAATGCGCGAAGTCGACCGGCGCAAGGATGAGTTCCTGGCCATCCTCGGGCACGAACTGCGCAACCCGCTGGCGCCGATCCGCACCGCGATGGATGTGCTGAACACCATGCCCGACAGCTCGCCGCGCCTGCGCCATATCACCCAGGTGGTGGAGCGCCAGGTCAAGCACCTGACGCGCCTGGTCGATGACTTGCTGGACGTGGCGCGCATCACCAACGACAAGGTGGCGCTCAAATGCGAGTGGGTCAGCCTGGAGACGGTGCTGCAGCATGCGGTGGAATTGTGCCGGCCGCAGCTGGAAGCGGGCGGCCAGGTGCTCGAGCTGCAGCAGCCGGCGGGCAGCGTGCTGCTGTCGGGCGACCGGGCGCGCCTGGTGCAGAGCCTGGCCAATGTGCTGGGCAATGCCATCAAGTTCTCGCCGCCGGGCGCGCCGGTCGAGCTGCGCGCGACGGTCGAGGGCGGCGATATCGTGCTGGCCGTGCGCGACCATGGCCCCGGCCTGGAGCCGGAAGCGCGCGCCCGCATCTTCGAGCTGTTCGTGCAGGGCCCGGCCGGGCGTTCGCATGCGCTGGGCGGCCTGGGCATCGGCCTGAGCCTGGCGCAACGCTTTACGCGCATGCATGGCGGCACGGTGCAGGTCAACAGCCCCGGCCCGGGCCAGGGCTGCGAATTCGTGCTGCGCATGCCGATCGTGGTGGCGGAGCGGCGCCGGCGGCCGCGCCCGGCCCCGCGCGCCGACGGCCAGGATGGCGAGGGGCCGCTGCGCGTGATGGTGGTGGACGACAATGTGGACGGCGCCGAGATGCTGCAGACGATGCTGGAAATGGATGGCTACCTGGTGGGCAAGGCGCATGACGGCCAGGGCGCCATCGCGCTGGCCGAGCGCTTCCATCCGCATGTGGCGCTGATGGACATCGGCCTGCCCGATATGCAGGGCTACGAGGCGGCGCGCCGCATCCACGCCCTGCGCCAGGATGACGACACGGTGTTCATCGCCATGACCGGCTGGGGCCACGACGAGGCGCGCCGCCTGGCGGCGGAAGCCGGCATCCAGCATTACCTGGTGAAGCCGGTCGACCTCAACCTGCTGCGCCAGCAGCTGGCCGATATCCGCAGCCACGTGGGTCCGCGCACCGCTTAAGCCTGCTTGGCCCTGGCCTCCGCCGCCCGTGCGCGCAGCGTGGTCACATTATCGTAGCCGATGCCCCAATTGTCGGTGTCCACCTCGTCGATGATGACGAAGGTGGTGGCCGGGTTCTTGTTCAGCACGCGCTGCAGCAGTTCGGTGGCGCCCTTGATCAGTTCCAGCTTCTGCTCGGCGGTGGCACCTTCGCGGGTGATGCGGAAATTTACGTACGGCATGGTGTTTCTCCTTGGTTGAAAAATGGTTGGGGCAGGCAGCGCCAGGCCAGCAGCGCGGCCAGCAGGAGCAGGGCGCTGGCCACGGCCAGGGCCAGGCGGGTGCCGTGCAGGGCCGCGCCGCTGCCGGGTCCGGCCAGCAGGGTGCCGAAGATGGCCACACCCATGGCGCCGCCGACCTGGCGCGCCGTATTCAGGACGGCCGAGGCGGTGCCCGCCTGGCGGCGCTCGACGGCCGCCAGGATCGACGTCGTCATGGCCGGCACGGCCAGGCCCATGCCGCCGGGAATGAGCAGCAGCCCGGGCAGCATGGCCAGGAACGACGCGTCGTGCGCAATGCCGAAGCCGCCCAGCAGCGCGTAGCCGGCGGCGCCGGCCAGGCCGCCCGCCACCATCGGCAGGCGCGGCCCGACGCGCGCCTGCAGCCAGCCGCTGGCGAGATTGGAAAAGATGAAAGTGCCGGTCAGCGGCAGGAAGATCAGGCCCGCCTGCAGCGCCGGGTAACCGCGCACCTGCTGCAGGTAAATGCTGAAGACGAAGATCACCCCGTAATAGGCAAAATTGACCAGCACGCCGAACAGCACGGCGCCGGAAAAGGCGCGCGCGGCGAACAGACCCAGCGGCAGCATGGGTGCGGCGGCGCGGCGCTGGCGCCGGAGGAAGAGGGCGCCGGCCACCAGCGCCGCC
This sequence comes from Pseudoduganella sp., assembly GCF_041914865.1. Classification (NCBI taxonomy): domain Bacteria; kingdom Pseudomonadati; phylum Pseudomonadota; class Betaproteobacteria; order Burkholderiales; family Oxalobacteraceae; genus Pseudoduganella; species Pseudoduganella sp. The sequence goes on from NZ_JAYSCO010000032.1 coordinate 61,644, forward strand.
AGCAGGGCGCCGTGCAGCAGCGGGCTGCGCAGGCCCAGCGCATGGGCTTCGATCACGGCGCCGACCAGGGCGGTCAGGGCCACGATGGCCAGCAGCTGGCCCGGCATATCGATGCCGCGCGCGTCCGGCTTGCCGTCCAGGGCCGGGACGGCGCGCAGGGTCAGGCCGAAGCCGAGCAGGCAGAGCGGGATGTTGACCCAGAAAATGGCGCGCCAGCCAGCCACCTCCATCAGCAGGCCGCCCAGCACCGGGCCCGCCGCGATCGAGACGCCGCCGGCGGCGGTCCACCAGGCGATGGCGCGCGCCAGCTGCGCGCGCTCGCCGGCATAGGCCGCGTTCAGGATGGCCAGCGAGCTGGGCACCATGAAGGCAGCGCCCACGCCCTGCACCGCGCGCGCCAGGTTGAGCGCGAGGGCGCCCGGCGCCAGGGCGCAGGCCAGCGACGCCACGGTGAACAGGCCAAAGCCGGCCAGGAAAATGCGGCGCGCGCCGAAGCGGTCGCCCAGCACGCCGGCCGACAGCAGGAACACAGCGAAGCTGAGGGTATAGGCATCCACCACCCACTGCAGCGCGCCCACGCCGGCGCCCAGCTCGCGCCCGATGGCGGGCAGGGCGACGTTGACGATGGTCACGTCGAGCTGGACGATGACGAAGGCGAAACTGGCGGCCAGCAGGATGGCGGGCGATGGTCGTGGCATGGCAAAGCTCCTTGTTTGCCTGAACTATATGCCGCTTCCAGTATCATTAAAAATGAATAATAATGAAGCAATCCATCTCGCCAGGAGAACTGAATGGAACTCTCATCGCTGCGCATTTTCAAGACCGTGGCCGAGGAGGGCAGCGTGACCCAGGCCGCCGCCCGCCTGCACCGCGTGCAGTCCAACGTCTCGGCCCGCCTGACCCAGCTGGAAGAATCGCTGGGCGTGACCTTGTTCCACCGCTCCGGGCGGCGCCTGCTGATCACACCGGAAGGCACACGCCTGCTGGAATACGCCGAACGCCTGCTGCGCCTGGCCGACGAAGCGCAAATGTCGGTGCGTGGCGAGCAGGAACCGTCGGGCCAGCTGCGCATCGGCTCGATGGAAACCACGGCCGCCGCCCGCCTGCCGCGCGTGCTGGGCGCCTTCCACCGCCAGTACCCGCAAGTCGACCTGGTACTGGAAACCGGCCCCACCGACCACATGGTGCAGGCCGTGCTTAACCACAAGGTGGACCTGGCCCTGGTGGCGGCGCCGATCGAACGTCCGGAGCTGGTGCAGGTGCCGGTGTTTGTGGAAGAGCTGGTGCTGCTGACCGACGCCCTGCAAGGCCCGGTGCGCGAACCGGCCGACGTGGCGCGCCGCACGCTGCTTGGTTTCCGCAGCGGCTGCTCCTACCGCCGCCGCCTGGAATGGTGGTTTGCCGACGCCGGCATCAGCCCGACCCGCCTGGCCGAATTCGGCACCTTCGAAGCCATCATCGGCTGCGTCGCCGCCGGCATGGGGGTGGCCATGATGCCGCGCGAAGTGATCAAGCAGCGCAACCTCGGCCGCACCGTGCAATGCCACGAACTGCCGCCCGAAGTAGCCGAAGTGGAGACCCTGATGGTGTGGCGGCGCGACATCCCCCAGCACCCCGCCCGCGACGCCTTCGCCGCCAGCTTCCAATAGATTCGGGGTCAGGTCTGACAATCGGACAAACTATGCGCTTCGCGCATAGTTTGTC
>NZ_JAYSCO010000033.1:0-2856 GCF_041914865.1 Pseudoduganella sp.
CTGGTGATCGATACCGGCCGCCATCCTGAGCATACGGACAAGATCATTGCAGTCGCCAGGGCGCGCAACAAACCGATCACCACCATCATTAACACGCATTGGCACCTGGACCACGCGACAGGCAATGCCCGCATCCGCGCCGCCTATCCGGGCGCGAAGCTGTACACCAGCACGGCGGTGGAGGGGGCGCTGAAGGGCTTCCTGGCGCGGAATGTCGAGAAGGCGAAGGCGCGCCTGGAAGACCCGTCGGTGCCGGAGGGGCAGAAGCTGGGCACGCGGCTGTACCTGAATGCGATCAACGATCCGGGCAACCTGGTGCCCGACCGCCCAGTGGCTGGGCCGACGACGCTCAAGCTCGGCGAGCGTGAGCTGCACCTGCACCTGGCGAAGTACGCGGCGACGGAGGGCGATGTCTGGGTGCACGACCCGGCCAGCAAGACCGTGTTCGTGGGCGACCTGGTGGTGGTGCCCCTGCCGTTCTTCGACACTGGCTGCGCCGAAGGCTGGCGCAAGGCGCTGGCGCAGATCGACCAGCTGGAGTTCGAAACGCTGGTGCCGGGCCATGGGCTGCCGATGGACCACGCGACCTTCTCCAGCTACCGCCGGGCGTTTGATGCATTCAGCCTGTGCGCGGAAGGCAGTGCGCCGACCGCCACCTGCGTGGCGACCTGGATGCAGGAGGGCGCGCCATTCGTCGCCATGCATCCGGACCCCAAGTACACCGAAGCTGCGCTGGCCTATTACGTGGACCAGGTCCTGCGCGTGCCGGCCAAGCGCAGCGAGTATTGCGGCAAGCCTTAGTCGCCGATGGGTTCGTTGTTGTTGAGGGCCATGATGCCGCGGATCAGGCGGTAGATCTTCCACAGCCATGCGCCGACCCACATCAGCCACGCCAGCGGAATGCCGAGCACGGTGGCGAACAGTGCCCAGCCGACGCAGACCCACACCAGGTACCACCAGAAGGAGCGGATCATCCAGCCGTGGTGGCTGTGGACGAAGGTACCGGCGCTATCGTCGCGTTTGACGTAGTTGAAGATCAGCGGGATCAGGGAGGCGGCGCCCAGCGTGAAGAACACGCTCAGGCCGTGGCCAAGGTAGAGCCAGAACGCCCATTCCTTGGCAGACCGCGAGCGGTCTTCGAGTACCAGTTCTTGTGACATAGCGCTTCCTTACAGTTCTCGGCCGTTGTAGTGCTGCACCGGGACCGACTCCAGCTCAAAATCCTCCAGCGCACGCGCGTTGACGGCGGCCATTGCGTTGCCCTTCGGGTCCTTGCCTTCGCCGTAGGTGTGGATACCGCATTTGGGGCAGAAACGGTGGTTGATCACGTGCTTGTTGAAGGTGTAGTTGGCCTGGTCGGCTTCCGGTGTCAGGAGTTTCAGATTATCGCGCGGGATGAACCACATCAGCGCCCCTTTGCGCTGGCAGATCGAGCAGTTGCAGGAAACCAGCCCTTCAATCTGGCCCTCGGCTTCGAACTTCACATTGCCGCAATGGCAGCTTCCTTTGTACAGCATTTTTCGCCTCCGGTTAGAATGGTTGGTTCGGCGCTAATGATAATGTAATTGCAAGAGGAGTGGTGAAAATGGCGGGTCCGCTGCAGGGTATCAAAGTCATTGAAATTGGAACGCTGATTGCGGCGCCGTTCGCAGCGCGCCTGATGGCGGAGTTCGGGGCGGAAGTCATCAAGATCGAAGCGCCGGGCGAGGGAGATCCCATCCGTAAATGGCGCAAGTTGCACAAGGGCACCTCGCTCTGGTGGTACCTGCAGTCGCGTAACAAAAAGTCGATTTCGCTCAACCTGAAGACGCCGGAAGGCATCGCGCTGGTCAAGCAGCTGTGCGGCGACGCCGACGTGCTGGTCGAGAACATGAAGCCGGGCGCGCTCGAGAAGCTGGGCCTGGGCTGGGACGTGCTGCATGCGCTGAACCCGAAGCTGACCATGGTGCGCATTTCGGGCTACGGCCAGAGCGGACCGTATAAGGACCGGCCGGGCTTCGGCGCCATCGGCGAGGCGATGGGCGGCATCCGCTACACGACCGGCGAGGCGGGCGGCGTGCCGGCGCGCGTCGGCGTCAGCCTGGGCGATTCGCTGGCATCGCTGCACGCGGTGATGGGGGCGCTGATGTCGGTGCTGCGCGTGAAGACGGGGCAGGGCGACGGGCAGGTGGTGGATGTCTCGCTGGTTGAAAGCGTGTTCAACCTGATGGAATCGCTGGTGCCCGAGTACGACCTGCTGGGCCACGTGCGCGAGCGCAGCGGCGGTGCCTTGCCCGGCATCGCGCCGTCCAATACCTACCCGACGCGCGACGGATCGTACGTGGTCATCGCAGGCAATTCGAACCCGATCTACAAGCGCCTGATGCATGCCATCGGCCGCGCCGACATGGCGGAAGACCCGCAGTTCGCCCAGAACGACGGCCGCGCCGCGCAGGAAAAGCTGATCGATGCCGCCATTGCCGGCTGGACCTCGGCGCACACGATTGAGGAGGTGCTGGCCGTGCTGGAACGCGCCGAAGTACCGGCGGGCCGCATCTACTCGGTGAAGGATATCGTGGCCGACCCGCACTACCAGGCGCGCGGCATGCTGCTCGATACGGTGCTGCCGGATGGCGTGCATGTAAAGATGCCGGGCATCGTGCCCAAGCTGTCGGAAACGCCCGGTGAAGTGCGCTGGCAAGGCCCAACGCTCGGCCAGCATACCGACGGGGTGCTGGCTGGCCTCGGCCTGACCGAAGCCCAGATCGCCGCGCTGCGTGAGCGCGGGGTAGTGGCCTGAAAGATTCGGGGTCAGGTCTGGCCAGAGGGCCAAAACTTCGCGGGGCGCAAGGTTTGTGGGGGTTGGAGGACGGGCCC
>NZ_JAYSCO010000033.1:2866-62028 GCF_041914865.1 Pseudoduganella sp.
GGTCGTGGCGTCAACGTTTCGTGGTGCGGGCTCACCCCCCAACAAACGGGCCGCGCCCCGATGTTTTTGTCGGATGCTCCGACCTGACCCCGAATTTCAGCTCAGCAAGTTGAGGATGCCGTCGAGGCCGACGTAGTTGAGGGCGACGCTGGCTTGTTCGCGTACCACGGGCTTGGCGCGGAAGGCGACGGAGAGGCCGGCGATACCCATCATCTTCAGGTCGTTGGCGCCGTCGCCCATGACGATCGCTTGCTCGGGCATGATGCCGAGGGCGGCGCATACGTGTTCGACCGACTTGCGCTTGACGTCGGCGTCGACAATCTCGCCGATCACTTTGCCGGTCAGCTTGCCGTCCACGATTTCCAGCTCGTTGGCGCGGGTGTAGTCCAGGCCGAGGCGCGCTTTCAGGCGTTCGGTGAAGAAGGTGAAGCCGCCGGAAACCAGCAGCGTCTTCAAGCCGGCGGCCTGCACCGCCTGCAGCATGCGTTCGGCGCCGGGCGACAGGCGCAGGCGTTCTTCATACACGCGCTCGAGGGCGCTGGCGTCCAGGCCTTCTAGCAGGGCGACGCGGCGTTTCAGGCTTTCGGAGAAATCGAGTTCGCCGCGCATGGCGGCTTCGGTGATTTCGGCCACTTGCGGTTTCAGGCCCTGCATGTCGGCGATTTCGTCGATGCATTCGATGGTGATCAGGGTCGAGTCCATGTCCATCGCCACCAGCTTGAATTCGTCCATGCGGCGCACCCCCATCATATAGGTGGTGTCCAGCTGGGCTGCCTGGGCGGCAATCTCGATGGTCTGGCGCAGGGCCGGGGTAAAGGTGATTCCTTCGCAGCGCAGGGCGTTGTCGGAAACAGTCACCACGCGCTTGGGCGCGGTCAGGGCGGCGATGCGCTGCAGGCGGGCGGCGCAGTCGCCGACTCCTTGCAGCACCAGGTTCATCGTCATGTCTTTCATCAGGCGGTCAACTGTTTAATGGCGGTTTTGATCTGGTTCACGCGCGCGGCCAGGTCCGGCATGTTGGCGGTGATCTTGAGCTTGTCCTGTCCATTCAGCTTGATGTGGCGCTGGTTCTGGATCAGGTGGATGATGCGCATCGGGTCAATCGGCGGCTTGGGCATGAATTGCAGGTTTACGGCTTCCGAGTGGGCGTCGATCTTGACGATGCCGACGGATTTGGCCGCAATGCGCAGGCGGTGGGTTTCCACCAGCGCTTTCGCTGCATCCGGTAGTTTGCCGAAGCGGTCGATCAGTTCTTCCTGCAGGTCGTCGATGCTGGACTGAGTTTCGCAGTTGGCCAGGCGCTTGTAGATCGACAGGCGTTCGTGCACGTCGCCGCAGAAGTCCGCTGGTAGCAGGGCCGGCGTGTGCAGGTTGATTTCGGTGGTGGTCGCGAGCGGGGCGGCCAGGTCGGGCTCTTTGCCGGCCTTCAGGGCGCGCACGGCTTCGTTCAACATGTCGGTGTAGAGCTGGAAGCCGACTTCCAGCATTTCGCCGGACTGGTTTTCGCCCAGCACTTCGCCAGCGCCGCGGATCTCCAGGTCGTGCATCGCCAGGTAGAAGCCGGAGCCCAGCTCTTCCATCTGCTGGATGGCGTCCAGGCGGCGCTGCGCCTGTTTGCTCAGGCCCTGCACGTCGTTCACCAGCAGGTAGGCGTAGGCCTGGTGGTGCGAACGGCCGACGCGGCCGCGCAGCTGGTGCAGCTGGGCCAGGCCGAACTTGTCGGCGCGGTGCATGATGATGGTGTTGGCGGTCGGGACGTCGATGCCGGTTTCGATGATCGTGGTGCACAGCAGGATGTTGTAGCGCTGCGCCACAAAGTCGCGCATCACTTTTTCCAGGTCGCGTTCGTGCATCTGGCCGTGGGCCACGGCGATGCGCGCTTCCGGCAGCATTTCCTGCAGCTTGGCCAGACGGTTCTGGATGGTCTCCACTTCGTTATGCAGGAAGTAGACCTGGCCGCCGCGCTTCAGTTCGCGCAGCACGGCTTCCTTGATGATGGATTCGCTTTCGCTGCGCACGAAGGTCTTGATGGCCAGGCGCTTTTGCGGCGCGGTGGCGATGACGGAGAAGTCGCGCAGGCCTTCCAGCGCCATGCCCAGCGTGCGCGGGATCGGGGTGGCGGTCAGGGTCAGCACGTCCACCTCGGCGCGCAGGGATTTCAGCGCTTCCTTCTGGCGCACGCCAAAGCGGTGCTCTTCGTCGATGATGACCAGGCCGAGGCGGTCGAACTTGACGTCGTCCGACAGCAGCTTGTGGGTGCCGATCACGATGTCGAGGGTGCCGTCCTGCATGCCTTTGATGGCGTTGGCGATCTCTTTGCCGGTGCGGAAGCGCGACATTTCGGCGATGCGCACCGGCCAGTCGGCGAAACGGTCGGCAAAGGTCTGCGCGTGCTGTTCGGCCAGCAGGGTGGTCGGGGCCAGGATGGCGACCTGCTTGCCGCCCATGACGGCGATGAAGGCGGCGCGCAGGGCCACTTCGGTCTTGCCGAAGCCGACGTCGCCGCACACCAGGCGGTCCATCGGTTTGCCGGAGGTCATATCCTTGATCACGTTCATGATCGCGGCTGCCTGGTCCGGCGTTTCGTCGAAGCCGAAGCTGTCGGCGAAGCGCTCGTAGTCGTGCGAGGAATACTCGAAGGCGTGGCCGGTGCGGGCGGCGCGGCGGGCGTACAGGTTGAGCAGCTCGGCGGCGGTGTCGCGCACCTGTTCGGCGGCCTTGCGCTTGGCCTTGTCCCACTGGCCGGAGCCGAGCGTGTGCAGCGGCGCGTCTTCCGGCGAGGCGCCGGAGTACCGCGAGATCACGTGCAGCTGCGAGACCGGCACGTACAGCTTGCTCTCCTTGGCGTATTCCAGGTGCAGGAATTCGGTCTCGCCTTCGCCCAGGTCCATGCTGACCAGGCCCATATAGCGGCCGATGCCATGGTTGACGTGCACCACCGGGTCGCCGATCTTGAGCTCGGACAGGTCGCGCACCATGGATTCGACCTGGGTGACGGCTTCCTGCTTCTTGCGGCCGACGCGGCGGCCGGAGCCGGCATACAGCTCGGTTTCAGTGATGAAGGCAATGCCGTCTTCCAGTTCGAAACCGGCGTGCAGCGGCGCCACGCCCAGCACCACCTTGGCGTCGCTGGCGAGGAAGCCGTCGAAGCCTTCCACCAGGGCGGGCGCCAGGTCGAATTCGGCGAAGTACTGCTGCAGCGTTTCGCGGCGGCCGTTGGTCTCGGCGCAGATCATCACGCGGCGGCCCGACTGCATCAGGTAGGCGCGCAGGTTGGTCAGCGGGTCGTCCAGGTGGCGGTTGACGGCGATGTTCGGGATCGGCGCCGACAGTTCGGACGATGGCAGCGACATGTCGCGCGAGATGGCGACGCGCGGGTGCGGCTTGGCCAGCACGAAGAACTGTTCGTCGCCCAGGAAAATGTCGTTCGGCGGCAGGATCGGGCGTTCGCGGTCGGCCTTCAGGAACTTGTAGCGCGATTCGGTGTCGGCCCAGAAGCGTTTGATGGCGCCGTCGATGTCGCCCACCATGGCCACCGTGGCCGCCTGCGGCAGGTAGTCGAAGAAGGTGGCCGTCTCGTCGAAGAACAGCGGCAGGTAATACTCGATGCCGGCGGAGGCGATGCCGCTGCTGATGTCTTTATAGATGACCGCGCGCGACGGGTCGCCTTCGAAAGTTTCGCGCCAGCGGCTGCGGAAGGCGGTGCGCGCGGCTTCGTCCATCGGGAATTCGCGGCCCGGCAGCAGGCGCACTTCCTTCACCGGATACAGCGAGCGCTGGGTGTCGGCATCGAAGGTGCGGATGGTTTCGATGGTGTCGCCGAACAGGTCCAGGCGGTACGGCAGGGCGGAACCCATCGGGAACAGGTCGATCAGGCCGCCGCGCACCGAATACTCGCCGGGCGACATCACCTGGCTGACGTGGGTATAGCCGGCCAGCGTCAGTTGCGATTTGAGTTTGGCCTCGTCCAGCGACTCGCCCTGCTTGAAGAAGAAGGTGTAGGCGGCCAGGAACGAGGGCGGCGCCATGCGCACCAGCGCGGTGGTCGCGGGGATGATGGCGACGTCGCATTGGCCGGTCTGGATCTCGTGCAGGGTTGCCAGGCGTTCGGACACCAGGTCCTGGTGCGGCGAGAACGCGTCGTAGGGCAGGGTTTCCCAGTCCGGCAGCAGGTGGCAGCGCAACTGGCCGTTGGCGAACCACGGGATTTCGGCGAGCAGGCGCTGGCCGTCGCTGGCCTGGGCGACGACCACGGCCAGCATCTGGCCGCGCGCCTTCAATTCGAGGGCGGTCTGCGCCAGGGCGTAGGCGTCACCGGAGCCGAACAGGTTGGGCAAAGCGAAGCGGTTGCCGGGCTTTGGGATGGCTTTTTTTAAATCAAAGGGCATGCAAAGGTGACGCTTAAACAAGACTGGCCCCACATTATATCCATCTGTTGCATGGGAGGTTCAACATGTCACGAATATGTTGACGCACGGTAAAGAACGCCCGATATTCATTCGGGAAGAGGACAATCTCTCCAAATATAACCAGATAAATAATTTTGTTGTGAAAGAAAGGGTGGGCTCATGTTCAGGAATCTGCTGATCAAGTGGAAGCTGGCCGCACTGGTGGCAGTGATGATGCTGGCGCTGGCAATTCTTGGGGTGTCGGGCTACAGCGGCATTTCCAAGGTGGGCGAGTCGGTGAATGAGATCGGGGCGGTGCGCCTGCCGTCGATCCACGGCTTGCTGGTGATGAGCGAGGGGCAGACCGCGGTCGATAAGGCTACCCTGCAGGCGGCCATCTACGAGAACGACTACCAGGCCCAGGCCCATTTCGCCCAGGTGGTGAAGGAGCGTGAGGCGGCATGGGCCAAGGCGAATGCGGGCTGGAAGAAGTATGAGCCGCTGCCGCAGACGCCGGAAGAATCGGTGCTGTGGAAGCAGTTCGTCGGCGAATGGGAAGCCTGGAAGGCGGCCGACGCCAAGTTGGGCAGCACCATCGCTGCCCTGGCGTCGAACAAGGACGAGGCGAAGCAGAAGGAGCTGTTTGCCCAGTTCTTCCAGCAGTTCCACGCGTCCGAGCCCTTGTTCACCAAGGCGGAGCAGACGCTGGACAAGATCATCGACCTGAATGACAACATCGCCAGCGAATCGGTCAAGATCGGCTCGGCGTCGGTGGTGACGGCGGAGCGGGCCATGTTGATCACGGTGCTGGTGGCGATGGTGGTGGCGGTGGCCATTGCCTGGTATATCGCGATGGCGATCACCCGGCCCATCGTTTCGGCCGTGAAGGTGGCGCAGACCGTGGCGGCGGGCGACCTGACCAGCGAAATCACGGTCGACACCAAAGAGGAGACCGGGCAGCTGCTGCAGGCGCTGAAGGATATGAACGAGAGCCTGATCCGCGTGGTGGGCCAGGTGCGCAAGGGTACCGACACCATCGCCTGCGCCACGACCGAAATCGCCAACGGCAACATGGACCTGTCCAGCCGCACCGAGGAGCAGGCCAGCTCGCTGGAGGAAACCGCCTCCTCGATGGAGGAGCTGACTTCCACCGTGCGGCACAACTCCGACAATGCGCAGCAGGCCAACCAGCTGGCCAAGACGGCATCCAGCGTGGCGGCCAAAGGCGGCGAGGTGGTGGCGCGCGTGGTAGCCACGATGGATTCGATCAACGAGTCGTCCAGCAAGATCGTCGACATCATCAGCGTGATCGACGGTATCGCCTTCCAGACCAATATCCTGGCGCTGAACGCGGCGGTGGAGGCGGCCCGCGCCGGCGAGCAGGGGCGCGGCTTTGCCGTGGTGGCGTCGGAAGTGCGCAACCTGGCCCAGCGCTCGGCGGCGGCGGCGAAGGAGATCAAGCAGCTGATCGGCGACTCGGTGGAGAAGGTGGGCGCGGGCAGCAAACTGGTGGGCGAGGCCGGCGCCACGATGGGCGAGGTGGTCACCAGCGTGCAGCGCGTGACCGACATCATCGAGGAGATCAGCCTGGCGACGCAGGAGCAGAGTTCGGGCATCGACCAGATCAACACCGCGATCAGCCAGATGGACCACGTGACGCAGCAGAATGCTGCGCTGGTGGAGGAGGCTGCGGCGGCATCGGCGGCGCTGGAGGAGCAGGCGGCACAGCTGATGGAGGTGGTGAGCGTGTTCAAGCTGGACGCTGCGGCGCTGGCGGCCATCGGCTCCCCGGCGCCAACGCGGCGCCCGGCCACGCAGGCGCGCTCGCTGGCGGTGGCACGGCCAGCGGCCAGGATCGCGCCGCGCAGCAGCGGCAGCGCTGCGTCCGGCGCGCCGGAGGGCGATGACGCCGGCGCTGCCGCTGCTGCGGCTGCGCGTGCACCAGCAGGGGGCGCGGCTGCGCGGCGCCCGGCCATGGCCGCCAGCAAAGCCGCCGGCGACGACTGGGAAGAGTTTTAATCCGGGCAGCGCAGCAGGATGGCCGTGATGTTATCGCGGCTGCCGTCCTGCTTGGCCTTCTCCACCAGCGCGGCGCAGGTCTCGGCCAGGTTGCCGGGGCCGGCGCAGGACAGGATCGCCGCCAGCGCCTCCTGCGAGGAAGCGCCATACAAGCCATCGCTGCATAGCAGGTAAAGGTCGCCCGGCGCCAGCGGCTGCGCGAACACGTCCGGACGCACGTCCTCCCCCGGCCCGATGGCCTGCAGCAGCAGGTTGCGCGGCGGGAGCATGCCGGTCATGCCGGCTTCCAGCGCCTGCTGGTACAAAGTCTGGTCGCGCGTCAGCTGCGCCAGCTGTCCGTTGCGGTAGCGGTAAATGCGGCTGTCGCCCACGTGGAAAACATAGGCCGGCCCGTGGGCCAGCGGCCGCCACATGCCGGACAGGGTGGTGCCCATGCCGTAGCCGTCCTGCAGCCCGGCCGCCGCGTTGTTGCGGAACAGGGTCTGGTTGGCAAAGTGCACGGCGGCCTGCAATTGCTGCAGCGCCTGCGCTTCGCCCGCCGGTGCGCCGAGGCCGCGCAAGTGCTTCCACACCAGCAGCAAAGCTTCGGTGCTGGCGATGTCGCCGCCCACGTGCCCGCCCATGCCGTCGGCCACCGCCACGAAGTTCAGCTCCGGCAGCATGAGCAGGTTGTCCTGGTTGCTGGGGCGGACGGTGCCGGCATCGGTCAGGCCGAACGCCAGGCCCATGTCCATGTGCTGCAAGACCGGCGGCGACAGTGGAATCATCAGATTTGCTCCGCGATTTGCAGCACGCGCGCCGGCGGCATCATGCCCAGCTGGCGTGCCACATCCATGTTGACGAGATAGGAATAGCTGCCCGGCGTCTCGATCGGGATGGCGCCGGGCTTGACGCGATGGTACAGGATCTGCGCCGCCTTATGGGCGGTGAGGCGTCCGACATGGCCGTAGCCGGCCACCAGGCCGAACAGGGCGCGGCCATCGCGCACCGTCACCTCGGTGGCGGAAAACACCGGCACGCCCAGTGCCATGGCCGTTTCGGTCAGCAGGCGGCGGTGCGCCGACAGGAAGCTGTCCGGACCCACATACAGCAGCTGGGCCCCTTGCTCGACCAGCTGGTGCAGCACGTCGGGAATGGCATTGGCGCGCGGCTGGCCGGCATCGTCCAGCGGCACCGCGCGGCAAATGAAATCGGCGCCGCTGCGCTCCACCTCGGTGCGCATATCGCGCACGGCGACCCGGGCATTGACTTCGTTCGGGTTGAAGATGGCGCCGATGCGGTCGAAGCGGCGGTAGTTGCGGATGGCGTTCATCTGCAGGCGCGCCGGCACCACGTGGCTGACGCCGGTCAGGTTGCGCTGCGAGGCGGCCAGGTTGCGCACCAGGCCGGACGCGATCGGCGCCGAGACCATGGTGAACACGATCGGGATTTCGTACTCCTTCTCGGCCACCGCCATGGTGACGGGCGTGCCCCAGGTATAGATCAGGTCCGCGTGCCAGGCGCGCGCCTCGTCCAGCAGGCCGGAAACGCGGCTGGCGTGCAGGTCGACGCTGCGCACCAGGAACTCGGCTTCCAGCCTGTTGTCGGCGAACCATTGGCGGAAACCGGCTTCCACCCCGGTCTCGCCACGGAACAGGATCATGTAAATGCGCGGGATGTGCGGGCGCGCGTGGTGCGCCTGCGCGGCCGGCAGGGCGGCCGCCAGCGCGGCCAGGGGGGCGGCGCCGGCTGCATGCAGCAGCCGGCGCCTGGTAAACGGAGGCTCGCCGCCGCGCATGCTCAAGTACCCGTGGCTGGTGGTTGCGCCGGCTGCGGCACGGCGGGCGGCGCCGGCTGGGCGGGAGCCTCCGGCTGCTCCGGTTCCTCCGGCTCCGGCACGGGGGCTTCCATGTCGACCGCGCGCACCGTCGGGTCGCCCGCATATTCTTCCAGGATCCAGTCGCCGTTCAGCTGCACCACGCCTTCCGGCACCGGGCGTTCCTGCGGCGGGTGCTTGGGCAGGGCGGCACGCATATAGTCCATCCAGATCGGCAGCGACAGGGTGGCGCCGAATTCGCGCCCGCCCAGCGACTTGGGTTCGTCGTAGCCCATCCAGGCCACGGCCACCACGCCGCCGCCGTAACCGGCGAACCAGCCGTCGAAGGAATCGCTGGTGGTGCCGGTCTTGCCGGCCAGGTCCGGGCGTCCCAGGCGGCCTGCCGCGGCGCCGGTACCGCTGCGCGCCACGTCGCGCATCATGCTGTCCATGATGAAGACGTTGCGCTCGTCCAGCACGCGCTCGCCGGCTGCGGCGGCTGGCGGGACCTTGATGTCCATGATCGGCACCCCCTTGGCGTCGGTGACGCGGGAAATCAGGTAAGGCGTGACCTTGTAGCCGCCATTGGCGAACACCGCGTAGGCGCCCGCCAGCTGCAGCGGCGTGACGGCGCCGGTGCCCAGCGCAATGGTGTAGTTCTTCGGATGGCGCGGCATGTCGAAGCCGAAGCGCGCCAGGAAGGCGTGCGTGTCGTCCAGGCCGGCCGCGCGCAGCAGGCGCACCGACGGCACGTTCTTGGAGGCGGCCAGCGAGCGGCGCATGGTCACCTGGCCGTCGAATACAAAATCGTCGTTCTGCGGCTTCCACGGTTCGCCGTTGGCGCCGCCCGGCATTTCCAGCGGCTGGTCGGCGATCACGGTGGCCGGGCCGAAACCTTTGGCCACGGCGGCGGAGTAGATGAATGGCTTGAAGGCGGAGCCGGGCTGGCGCCAGGCTTGCGTCACGTGGTTGTACTTCTGCAGGCCGTAGTCGAAACCGCCGACCATGGCCTGGTAGGCGCCGGTGTTGGCGTCCAGCGCCACGAAGGCGGCGGCCACTTTCGGCACCTGGGTGATGGCCCAGGTCTTTTTCTCGGTCTGCATGACGCGGATCACGGCGCCGGGACGGATCGCGGTGCCCGGCTTGGCCTTATCCGACAGTGCGGAAGCGGCCAGCTTCAGGCCGTCGCCGCTGATCGACAGCACGTCGCCGTCCGAGGTCTCGGCCTTGACCAGGGTCGGGCTGGCCTGCAGCACGACTGCCGGGATCAGGCCGTCGCTGACCACGCGCTTGGCGAGCGCATCGTCGATGGCGTCGCCGCGCTCTTCCTCGTCGGCCGGCAGTTCGATCGTGGCTTCGGGACCACGGTAGCCGTGGCGCTGGTCGTACGCTACCACGTTGCGCCGCACCGAGGCGTAGGCGGCGTTCTGGTCGGCCGACTGGATGGTGGTGTAAACGTTGATGCCGCGCGTGTAGGTCTCTTCCTTAAACTCGGCGAAGACCACCTGGCGCGCCAGCTCGGCCACGTACTCGGCGTGCGTGTCGAACTCCTGGCCACGGTGGTTGACGTGCAGCTGTTCCTTCTTCGCGGCCTCGTACTGCGCTTCGGTGATGTAGTCCAGCTCGAACATGCGCTTCAGCACCACCTGCTGGCGCGAGCGGGCCTTTTTCGGGTTGACGGCCGGGTTGTTGCGCGAAGGGTTCTGCGGCAGGCCGGCCAGCATGGCGGTTTCCGCGATCGACAGCTCTTTCAGCGATTTGCCGAAGTAGGCCTGGGCGGCGCTGGCGAAACCGTAGGAACGCTGGCCCAGGTAGATGTTGTTCATGTACAGCTCGAGGATCTTGTCCTTGTCCAGCGCGTCCTCGATGCGGTAGGCCAGCATGATCTCGGCGATCTTGCGCGAGACGAACTTGTCCTTGCTCAGGTAGAAGTCGCGCGCCACCTGCATGGTGATGGTGGAGGCGCCCTGGCGGAAGCTGCCGCGCAGGTTGGCGCGGGCGGCGCCCATGGCGCGGATCCAGTCGATGCCGCCGTGTTCATAGAAGCGCGCGTCCTCAATCGCCAGGACCGCCTTCTTCATCAGGTCGGGTACCTCGGCAATCGGCGTGAAATCGCGGTGCTCTTCGCCAAACTCGCCGATCAGCACCTTGTCCGCAGTGTAGACGCGCAGCGGGATCTTGGGACGGTAATCGGTGACCGCCTCCAGCGTGGGCAGGTTGGGGCGGATGACAAAAGCAGCGTAGCAGGCCAGGGCGATAGCGCCACCCAGGGCGGCCACGCCGGCGCCGATCCCGGCGCGGATGATGTTGCGGCGATTCAGCCAGGAAGGTCGATTGCTCAAATCAGCTCTCACGGTTGTGAAGTCGGGCAATTATAGACTATGCAGGTGTTGTGCCTTATGCCATAGTCTTGGTGTTTCAGTCTAAAAGGATTTACGTGTTCCGTCCCTACATTCCCGATGAGGCGCGGCTGCCGGAAATGACTTTCCGCGCGCTGTTCCTCGGCACCGTCCTGGGCATGGTGTTTGGCGCTTCCTCGCTGTACCTGGTGCTGAAAGTCGGCCTGACCGTCAGCGCATCGATCCCGGTGGCGGTCATCGCCATCACCTTCTTCGGCCTGGCCAAAAAGATGGGCGGCAAGGACTCCAGCATCCTGGAGAACAGCATTGCGCAGACGGCCGGTTCGGCCGGCGAGTCGATCGCCTTCGGCCTGGGCGTGACCATGCCGGCCATCCTGATCCTCGGCTTCGACCTGGAAATCTCGCGCGTGATGCTGGTGGGCGTGCTGGGCGGCCTGCTCGGTATCCTGATGATGATCCCGATGCGGCGCACCATGATCGTGGACCAGCACCGCGAACTGAAATTCCCGGAGGGGACCGCCTGCGCCGAGGTGCTGAAGGCGGCCGCCAGCGATTCCTCGCGCCTGGCGGCGGGCGAGCCGGTGCAGGGCGAGTCGCAGGCGGCGCAGGATGCACGCCGCCGCGCGCGCCTGATCTTCGGCGGCTTTGCCGTCGGCCTGCTGTACAAGGCGCTCAACGTGTCGTTCAAAGGCTGGAAGGATGCGCCGGAGGTGGTGCTGGGCGCGCCCCTGAAGGGCGGTTCGGTGGGCGCCGAGGTGTCGCCGGAGTTGCTGGGCGTGGGCTACATCATCGGCCCGCGCATCGCCCTGACCATGGCGGCGGGCGGCGTGCTGTCCTACCTGCTGCTGATCCCCCTGATCAAATTCTTCGGCGACCCGCTCACCACGGTGCTGGCGCCAGGCACCATGCTGATATCGGAGATGGGGCCGAACGATGTGCGCGGCGCCTACATCCTGTATATCGGTGCCGGCGCGGTGGCGGCGGGCGGCATCATCGCCCTGCTGCGCGCCATGCCGATGATCTGGCGCAGCATCGCCACCGGCCTGGCCGGGGCAGGCAAGGGCAGCAAGGCCGACGCCACGCGCCGCACCGAGCAGGACATCCCGATGAAGTGGGTCGTGATTGGCTGCCTGGCCATCATCGCCGTCATCACCGCCTCGACGCCGCTGCATATGAATGTGCTGGGCGCCTTGCTGATCCTGGTGTTCGGCTTCCTGTTCTCCACCGTTTCGTCGCGCCTGACCGGCGAGATCGGCTCCTCCTCCAACCCGACGTCGGGCATGGCGGTGGCCACCCTGCTGCTGACCTGCCTGATCTTCCTGGCGGTGGGCTGGACCGGCGGCCAGTACTACGTCACCGCGCTGTCGGTCGGCGCCATCGTCTGTATCGCATCGGCCAACGCCGGCACCGTGTCGCAGGACTTGAAGACCGGCTTCCTGGTCGGCTCCACGCCGCGCCTGCAACAGTATGCGATGCTGGTCGGCTCGCTGGCTTCGGCGCTGCTGCTCGGCCCCATCCTGCTGCAGCTGAATAACGCCAGCACCGTCTATGTGCCGGCCGCCCAGGTGGCGCCAGGCCTGGCCACCGACCCGGCGCGCCTGACCGCCACCGCGCGCCTGGAAGGCCCGCAGGCCGCCAGCGACAGCGCCACCTACAAGGTGTGGCAAAAGGCGGACGCGCAGGGCGGCCCGGAAGGCAAGTACCTGGTGGCGCCGGACGGCAAGGCTGTCTGGTTCGTCGATCCCGGCATCAACGGCACCCACGCCAAGCGCCCGGATGGCAGCGAAGTGCGCAAGTACGACGCGCCCAAGGCCGTGCTGGTGTCTTACATCATCAAAGGCATCCTCGACCAGGAGCTGCCTTGGACCCTGGTCATGCTCGGGGTGATGATTGCCATCGTGCTGGAATTGGCCGGGGTGCAGTCGCTGTCGTTTGCGGTCGGCGTCTACCTGCCGCTGTCGGCCACGCTGCCGATTGCCGTCGGCGGCGTGCTGCGCTGGCTGGCCGACCGCCGCAACCACAAGCTGCCGCAATACGCCGGCAAGGATGAGGAGGCGCGCCAGGCCGCCGGCGACCGCAGCGAAGGGGTGCTGCTCGCCTCGGGCTATATCGCGGGCGGCGCGCTGGCCGGCATCGTGATCGCCATTACCGCCGGCGTGCTGACCGGCTTCGACGCCGCGATCACCCAATGGGCCGAGCAATACAACCCATTTTTCAGCGGTCCGAGCGCGGATTTGCTGTCCCTGCTACCTTATGCTGTAATCATGGCGCTGCTCTTGTGGGTGGCGCGTGAAAAAGCTAACTAGTTAAACGGAGACTGGGCAATGAAAAAACTGGGTGCAGCAAGCCTGCTGTTGGTAGCCGGGGCCGCCGGCGCGGCGACACAAACGGTCGACTGCGGCCGCCTGCTGGATGTGAAAGCCGGCGTCTGGCGCGAAAAGGTAACGGTCCACATCGAGAACGGCAGCGTCAAGGCGATCGAGCCGACCAAGGCCAAAGGCGATGTCGACCTGAGCGCGATGTCCTGCATGCCCGGCTTCATCGACATGCACGTGCACCTGACCGGCCAGACCCAGCCCCAGGTTGAAGCCCTGCGTGGCCAGCTCACGCTGGACGCCGCCGACCGCGCCTACGACTCGGTGGCCTTCGCCGAGCGCACCCTGAAAGCCGGCTTCACCACCGTGCGCGACCTGGGCGCGGGCGAAGGCCTGAACATCGCCATGAAGCGCGCCATCAACAGCGGCGCCATCGTCGGCCCGCGCATGTTCACCGGCGGTAAAACCATCGCCACCACCGGCGGCCACGGCGACCCAAGCAACGGCAAATCGCGTGAAGAGCGCCACGTGCACGGCACGCCGGGCCCGATGGAGGGCGTGATCAACAGCCCTGAAGAGGCACGCCAGGCTGTGCGCGCCCGCTACCAGGAAGGCGCGGACGTGATCAAGATTACCGCCACCGGCGGAGTCCTGAGCCAGGCCAGCAGCGGCATGAACTCCCAGTTCGACGACGAGGAGCTGAAAGCCCTGATCGCCGCCGCCCGCGACTACGGCTTCAAGGTTGCCGCCCACGCCCACGGCACCGAAGGCATGAAGCGCGCGCTGAAAGCCGGCGTCGATTCTATCGAGCACGGCACCTTCATGGACGACGAATGCATCGCCCTGTTCAAGAAGAACGGTGCCTGGTTCGTACCCACCATCAGCGCCGGCCGCTACGTGGCCGACAAGGCCAAGGAGCCGAACTACTACTCGCCGCTGGTGCGCCCGAAGGCCGCCGCCATCGGCCCGCAGATCCAGGGCACCTTCGCGCGCGCCTACAAGGCCGGCGTGAAGATCGCCTTCGGCACCGATGCCGGCGTCTTCCCGCACGGTGAAAACGCCAAGGAATTCGCCTATATGGTGGAAGCGGGCATGCCGGCGCTGGAAGCGATCCGCTCCGCCACGCTGGGTGCGGCCTCCCTGCTGGGCCAGTCGAACCGCCTCGGATCGCTGGAAGCAGGTTATGCTGCCGATATCGTCGCAGTAGCGGGCGACCCGCTGAAAGACATCACCCTGCTGCAGAAAGTCGGCTTTGTGATGAAAGAAGGCGTCGTTTATAAACAGTAACCGGGAACAGCATGGCGGACGTGGATTGCGATGTACTGGTAGTTGGCGGAGGTATCAATGGCGCAGGCATCGCCCGCGATGCCGCTGGCCGCGGCCTCTGTGTCGTGCTGTGCGAGAAGGACGACCTGGCCTCGCACACATCGTCCGCCTCCACCAAGTTGATCCACGGCGGCCTGCGCTACCTGGAGTATTACGAGTTCCGGCTGGTGCGCAAGGCGCTGGCCGAACGCGAGGTGCTGCTGCGCAGCGCGCCCCACATCATGTGGCCGCTGCGCTTCGTCATGCCGCACAATGCCGGCCAGCGCCCGGCGCTGCTGATCCGCGCCGGACTGTTCCTCTACGATATGCTGGCCAAGCGCGAGCTGCTGCCCGGCTCGCGCGGCATCGACCTGCGCTGCCACCCGGCTGGACGGCCGCTCAAAGACAATTTCAGCGCGGGTTTTGAATACTCCGACGGCTGGGTCGATGACGCCCGCCTGGTGGTGCTGAACGCCATGGACGCCTGCGCCAAAGGCGCCTGCATCCTGACCCGCACCACCTGCGTCGGCGTCGAACGCCACGCCGACCACTGGGTCGCCACCTTGCGCAAGGCCGACGGCACGGAGAAACGCATCACCGCGCGCTCCGTCGTCAATGCCGCCGGACCCTGGACGCAAAGCTTCCTGAAAGGCGCCGCCGGGGTGCAGAAAGCCCGCACCCTGCGCCTGGTCAAAGGCAGCCACATTGTGGTGCGCCGCATTTTCGAGCACGACCAGGCCTATATTTTCCAGAACAAGGATGGCCGGATCGTGTTTGCCATCCCCTACGAACGCGACTTCACCCTGATCGGCACCACCGACCTGGAATACAAGGGCGACCCACAGAAGGTCACGATCGACGAGAGCGAAATCCGCTACCTGTGCGAGCTGGCCAGCGACTATTTCCGCGAACCGGTGCGCCCGGCTGATGTGGTGTGGACCTATTCCGGGGTGCGGCCCCTGATCGAAGACGCCGCCGCCGACGCCAAAGCCGTCACGCGCGACTACTTCCTCGAGCTGGACGAAGAGGGCGCCCCGCTCCTGAGCGTCTTCGGCGGCAAGATCACCACCTTCCGCAAGCTGGCGGAAGACGCCACCGACATGCTGTGCAAGCAGCTCGGCAAGCACGCGCGCGGCTGGACCGAAAAGGCCTGCCTGCCCGGCGGCGACCTGTTCGGCGCCGTGCCGCAGAACCGCTCCGTGCAAGAGTTCTGCCAGTGGGCCGCCGCCGTGCAGGTGAAATACTCCTGGCTGGCGCCCGAACTGGTCAAGCGCTACGTGCGCGCCTACGGCACCCGGGTCCACACACTGCTCGATGGCTGCAACGGCCTGGCCGACATGGGGGAAGAGATCCTGCCCGGCCTGTACGCCGCCGAAGTGAACTACCTGCGCCGCAAGGAATGGGCGCAGACCGCCGCCGACATCCTCTGGCGGCGCAGCAAGCTCGGCCTGCACCTCCCACCCGGCGCCGAAACCCGCCTCGACACCTGGCTCGCCGCCCACGAAATTCGGGGTCAGGTCTGACAATCGGACAAACTATGCGCTTCGCGCATAGTTTGTCCGATTGTCAGACCTGACCCCGAATTTCCACGCATAAAAAAAGGCAGCCGAAGCTGCCTTTCTTAAAAAATGGGGTACGTCCCCATTTTTTTATTTGACGCCGTGCATCAGTTTTTGGACCAGCGGGGCGATCAGGAACAGCAGGACGCCGGCGCCCATCAGGGACCAGAAGCCGAAGGTGTAGCCGGACAGGGCCGACGCTACCGACATGCCGCTTTCGCCGGACACGTGGGAGGCGAAGATGCCGGACAGGTTGTTGCCGATGCCGGTGGACAGGAACCAGCCGCCCATGCCCATGCCGACCAGGCGTACCGGTGCCAGCTTGGTCACCATCGACAGGCCGATCGGGGACAGGCACAGCTCGCCGATCGATTGGATCACGTACACCATGAACAGGGTCCAGAATGGGATCAGGCCCTTGTCGTCGACCAGGAAGGACAGTGCGTACATCAGCAGGCCGAACGCCAGGCCGTTACCCAGCAGGCCGAGGCCGAATTTGCGTGGGATCGATGGGTTCATGTTGCGCTTGCCCAGCATCACCCAGATTGCTGCCACGACCGGCGCAAACACGATAATCGCCAGCGAGTTCACGGACTGGAACCAGGCTACCGGGAACTCCATGAAGCCCAGGTTGCGGTTCACGATCTGGTCGGCCAGGAAGGTGAAGGAGGAACCGGCTTGCTCGAAGAAGCACCAGAACAGGATGTTGAAGGCGAAGATGATCATCATGGCGATGGTCTTGTCGCGCGCCACAGGGCCGTTGCGCACGCCTTCCACGATCAGCATCACCACCAGGATCAGGAACAGCACGGTCAGCACGCCTTGCAGGGCGGCGGCGCCGACTGCCAGCAGCGAGTACACGACCGGGATCACGGCCAGTGCGCCCAGCGCCACGTAGACGATGCGCATCGGGGACTTGGCTTCCGGTGCCGGTTCGCCGATGCCCTTCAGGCCTTTGCGGCCGATGTAGAACCAGAACAGCGAAATCAGCATGCCGATACCGGCGGAGATGAAGACGATCTTGTAGGCCGGGGTGTCGCCGGTGTTGAAGATCTTCTGCGCCAGCAGCTGGGTGAAGATCGGGGCCAGGAAGCCGCCGACGTTGATGCCCATGTAGAAGATGGTGAAGCCGGAGTCGCGGCGGGTGTCGTTAATCGCGTACAGCTTGCCGACCATGGTCGAGATGTTCGGTTTGAACATGCCGTTACCAACAATAATCGTGGCCAGGCCAAGCTTGAAGATGTGATCTTCGGGGATGGCGATCATGAACAGGCCGGCCGCCATGAAGACTGCGCCAACCAGGATGGAGCGCTGGTAACCGAGTACGCGGTCGGCCACATAGCCGCCGAACAGGGCGCCGGCGTAGACCAGTGCCAGGTAGGAGCCGTAAGTCAGGTTGGCAGCGGCCTGGCCGGAGGCGTCGCCACCGTAGAACTGCGACACGATATACAGTACAAGTGCCCAACGAATACCGTAGAACGCAAAGCGCTCCCAGAATTCCGACATAAACAGCATCCAGAGCGGAGCAGGGTGACCCATGATCTGCCTGAATTCAGGGATTTGAACCTCAGTGGTTTGCGTGGTTGGACCGCTCATGCGGCTTCTCCTGGTCAAAAAAAGCCGAATTGTAATGCACCGTGAGCGTTTAAAGTGCAAAATCGCGTGCTGCAAAGCAGCAATGTGGTAAGTTTGCCAAGCTTGCACTGGCGAATTGCCACGCCTCAGGCACAGTAAGGCGTATATTGAAGGTGCAGGTCCCCCAAAAGTTTAATAAAAGGATTTTTGTATCATGGACAGCAACGTTGTCGATACTCTCATTGCTCCGGAGGGCAGGCTGGAAGTCCTGTCCAAGTCGGAGGTGGTGCAATTGCTGGATTCCGGCAAGGGCGGCCTCTATAACATGTTCCGCAACTGCGCCCTGGCGGTGCTCAATTGCGGCAGCACAATCGACGATGGAAAGGAACTGCTGGATCGCTTTAAGTCGTTTGACATCAACATCCTGCAGCGCGAGCGCGGGATCAAGCTGGAAATCAAGGGTGCGCCGGCCATCGCTTTTGTGGACGGCAAAATGATCAAGGGTATCCACGAGCACCTGTTTGCGGTGCTGCGCGATATCGTCTTTGTTAACAATGAGGTGACGGGCAATCCCAAGTTCGACCTGACGCGCAGCGAGGGGATCACCGATGCGGTGTTCCATATCCTGCGCAATGCCAATGTGCTCAAGCCGCAGCTGAACCCGAACCTGGTGGTGTGCTGGGGCGGGCATTCGATCAACCGCGCTGAATACAACTATTCGAAAGAGGTGGGCTACCAGCTTGGCCTGCGTGGGCTGGATATCTGCACCGGCTGCGGACCCGGCGCGATGAAGGGGCCGATGAAGGGTGCCACCATCGGCCACGCCAAGCAGCGCTTCACGGGCGGCCGCTACCTGGGCATCACGGAGCCGGGCATCATCGCGGCGGAGTCGCCCAACCCGATCGTGAACGACCTAGTGATCATGCCGGACATCGAAAAGCGGCTGGAGGCGTTCGTGCGCACCGGCCACGGTATCTGCGTATTCCCGGGCGGCGCGGGCACGGCGGAGGAGATCCTGTACATCCTCGGCATCCTGCTGCACCCGGAGAATGCGGATATCCCGTTCCCGCTGATCTTTACCGGACCTGAGACCTCGCGCGACTATTTTGTGCAGATCAATGAGTTCATCGGCTTGACCCTGGGGCCGGAGGCGCAGAAGCGCTACAAGATCATTGTGGATGATCCGGAGCTGGTGGCGCAGGAGATGCAGGAGGGGATGAAGCAGGTGCGCGAGTTCCGCAAGTCGCGCTCCGACGCCTATTACTTCAATTGGGCGCTGAAGATCGACGAGGAGTTCCAGCGTCCGTTCGCGCCGACCCACGAGAATATGCGCAACCTGAGCCTGCACAAGAACCAGCCGGTGCATGTGCTGGCGGCCAACCTGCGGCGCGCGTTTTCGGGTGTGGTGGCGGGCAATGTGAAGGAGGAGGGCATCCGCATCATCGAGAAGTATGGCCACTTCGAGATCCACGGCGACAGGGAGATCATGGGGCCGATGGATGCGCTGCTGGCGTCCTTCGTGGCGCAAAGCCGCATGAAGCTGGCCGGCAAGGCGTACACGCCTTGCTACCGTGTGATCCAGTAATCAGCGTTTGCCCGGCTCGGGCGCCGGCGCCGTGGCGCGGCGCTCGAGCAGTTTCCGGATCGCGCGCATTTCCTCGCGCAGTTCCGCATAGTCCTTGCGCAGCTCCGCGCTGTCCTTGCGTAGTTCCGCAGTGTCCTTGCGCAGTTCCGCAGTATCGCGGCGCTGGCGGGCGTCCATTTCGGCGACCGTCACCTTCAGCTCGCTGACGTCCTTTTGCAACGCGCCGGCGTTCTGCTCCACCGTTGCGCGCCAGCGCGCGCTGCCCTCGCCGGTCTGGAAGGCGGCCGTCATTCCGGAAATCAACGAAGAATTGATGGCGCCGACGCCAAAGATCACGCTCACCGCGACGCTGATGCCGGTGATGATAATGGTGGCGTTCATCTTGCGCATGTAGCTCTCGAGCGAATCCATGCGGCGGGAATGCTCCCCCAAGCGGCCCGCCTGGTCGTCCAGGCGCTGGTTCATGGCGTCAAGCCGGACGTTCTGGGCGTCGATACGCGCGGAGAGCGCCGCAATCATGCCCTTCAACTCGGCAACGGAAGTCTCGATCAGGCCCTTGAGCTCGGCGTGCATGCTGGCAACCTGGATTTCCAGGCGCGTGACGCGTTCGGCAAGGGAAGGCTCGGGAGCATTCATGAGCCATATGATGCGCCGCGCTTGCCGGAACTTCAAGCAAGCGCGGGCGTAGATGAAAAAATGGGGACGTACCCCATTAATTTAGTCTTCCTTGCGCAGGTGCGGGAAGAGCAGGACGTCGCGGATGTTCGGCGAGTCGGTCAGCAGCATCATCAGGCGGTCGATGCCGATGCCGCAGCCGCCGGCCGGCGGCATGCCGTATTCCAGCGCGCGGATGAAGTCGGCGTCGTAGTACATCGCTTCATCGTCGCCGGCTTCCTTGGCTTTCATCTGCGCCAGGAAGCGGGCCGACTGGTCTTCCGCATCGTTCAGCTCGGAGAAGCCGTTGGCGATCTCGCGGCCCACCATGAACAGCTCGAAGCGCTCGGTGATGCCTTCGCGGGTATCGGATGCACGCGCCAGCGGCGACACTTCGATCGGGTAGTCGATGATGAAGGTCGGTTCCCACAGCTGCGCTTCGGCGGTTTCTTCGAACAGCGCCAGTTGCAGCGCGCCCAGGCCGGAGGTGGCGAACGGCTTCACGCCGAACTTGAGCAGCTCGGCCTTCAGGAATTCCATGTCGTTCAGCTGCGCCTCGGTGTAGTGCGGAGCGTACTTGTTGATGGCGCCGCAGATGGTCAGGCGCTGGAACGGCTTGGACAGGTCCAGCTCACGGCCGCCGTAGGTCAGCACAGCGCTGCCCTTGGCGTCGATGGCGGCCTGGCGGATCACCTTCTCGGTGAAGTCCATGATCCATTCGTAGTCGGTGTAGGCCGCATAGAACTCCATCATGGTGAATTCAGGGTTGTGGCGGACCGACACGCCTTCGTTACGGAAGTTGCGGTTGATCTCGAACACGCGGTCGAAACCGCCCACCACCAGGCGCTTCAGGTACAGTTCAGGCGCGATACGCAGGTACATTTCCATGTCCAGCGCGTTGTGGTGGGTGATGAAAGGCTTGGCCGCGGCGCCGCCCGGGATCGGGTGCAGCATCGGGGTTTCCACTTCCATGAACTCGTTGGCTTCCATGAAGCGGCGGATCGAGGAGATCGCGGCGGTGCGCGCCTTGAAGGTGCGGCGGGTTTCTTCGCTGGTGATCAGGTCGACGTAGCGCTGGCGGTACTTGGTTTCCTGGTCGGACAGGCCGTGGAACTTGTCCGGCAGCGGGCGCAGGGCCTTGGTGATCAGGCGTACTTCGCTGACCTTGACGGTCAGTTCGTCGGTCTTGGTCTTGAACAGGGTGCCGGTCACGCCCAGGATGTCGCCCAGGTCCCAGCCGCGGAAGGCTTCCATCGCTTCTTCGCCGGTGGTGTCCACGGTGACGTAGATCTGGATGCGGCCGTCCGCTTTCTGGCCGGAGGAGTCCTGCAGGGTGGCGAATGCGGCCTTCTTGCCGGCTTCGCGGCGCAGCATCATACGGCCGGCGATGACGACGGTGACAGGCGCTGCTTCCAGCTCTTCACGGGTTTTCTCGCCGAACTGCACGTGCAGGTCGGCAGCCTTGTGCTGTGGGCGGAAATCGTTAGGGAAGGCGACGCTCTGTTTCTCGCGGATGGCGGCCAGCTTGGCGCGGCGCTCGGCGATGATCTTGTTGTCGTCCTGGCCTGGCGCCTGGTCTTGCACTTGGTTTTCCGTAGTCATGGTTTTATGGTTTAGTCAGATTATTGATATCGATTTCGCTGAAGTCGCGTGCAATGCAAATCACATTGTCGAATGCCTTAAACGCTTCAGCAGGCAAAGTGGTTGTCAGGACGACGCAGCGCATGCCGGCCCGGCGCGCCGCTTCCACGCCCAAAGGCGCGTCCTCGAACACGATGCAGTGCGCCGGATCGGCGCCGCAGCGTTCGGCCGCCAGCAGGAACACGTCGGGTTCCGGCTTGCCGCGTTGGACGTCGGCCGCGCCGACGACGGTGTCGAACCGTTCGCGCACGCCCAGGCCGTCCAGCGTGAAGTCCACGTTGCAGGGCGGGGCGGCGGTGCCGATCGCCAGCCTGATGCCGGCTGCCTGCGCGGCGCTTACCAGGGCGCCGAAGCCTTCCACGGCGCGCAGGTGCGGCGCGTAGATTTCGCGGTACAGCACTTCCTTCTCGTCGATCAGGGCGGCCACGTCGTCATGCGCCAGGCCTGCGCCGAGGTATTGGCGCATGATCTCGTGGCCGGTGCGGCCGGCCGTGGCGGCAAAGAACGCCGCTTCGTCGACAGCATGGCCGCGCCGGCTGAAGAATTCCAGCCAGGAGCGGGTGTGGTAGCCCATGTTGTCGACGATGGTGCCATCCATGTCGAAGATGAAGGCGCGCTGCGTCATACCTTAGATGCCTTGCTTCAGGGACGCGGAGATGAAGTCGTCCAGGTCGCCGTCCAGCACGCCCTTGGTGTTGCCGGTCTCGAAGTTGGTGCGCAGGTCCTTGATGCGGGACTGGTCCAGCACGTAGGAGCGGATCTGGTGGCCCCAGCCGACGTCGGTCTTGGAGTCTTCCAGCGACTGCTGCTCGCTCATGCGCTTGCGCAGTTCCAGCTCGTACAGCTTGGCCTTCAGCATGTCCATCGCTTCGGCCTTGTTGCGGTGCTGGGAACGGTCGTTCTGGCACTGCACCACGATACCGGACGGGCCGTGGGTGATACGCACCGCGGAGTCGGTCTTGTTGATGTGCTGGCCGCCGGCGCCGGACGCGCGGTAGGTGTCGATGCGCAGGTCGGCCGGGTTGATCTCGATCTCGATCGAGTCATCCACTTCCGGGTACACGAACAGCGACACGAAGGATGTGTGGCGGCCGCCCGAGGAGTCGAACGGCGACTTGCGCACCAGGCGGTGCACGCCGGTTTCTGTGCGCAGGTGGCCGTAGGCGTATTCGCCGTCCACTTTCAGGGTGGCGGTCTTGATGCCGGCCACCTCGCCCTCGGAAACTTCCAGCACTTCGACCTTGAAGCCCTTGCGTTCGCAATAGCGCAGGTACTGGCGCAGCAGCATGGAGGCCCAGTCCTGGGCTTCGGTGCCGCCGGCGCCGGCCTGGATGTCGATGAAGCAGTTGTTCGGGTCCATCGGGTTGCTGAACATACGGCGGAATTCCATCTGTTCGATGACTTTCTGGATTTCCGCAGTGTCCGCAATCACGGCTTCGAGTGTATCGTCGTCGCCTTCTTCCTTGCCCATCTCGAACAGTTCGTTCATGTCGCTCAGGTCGGCCGCAGCTTTCTGCAGGGTGAGCACGACACCTTCGAGGGCTTTTTTCTCGCGGCCCATGTCCTGGGCCTTTTTCGGGTCATTCCAGATCGCCGGGTCTTCAAGTTCGGCGTTCAGCTGTTCCAGTTTCTCCGACTTCTTATCGAAGTCAAAGATACCTCCGAAGTTCGGCTTCGCGGGTAGTCAGGTCCGCGAGCAGGTTGGCGAGGGAATTGATGCGTTCAGCTTCCATGTTTTTTCAGGTCGGATAGTTGTGAAATCGAACCTGAAATTATACCTCAGAGGCTGGGGCATCGGGCAGCCTAGACCAGAAGGCTGAATTCGGCGTGGTAGCGGGCGCCGGCCGGTTCCAGGTAAAGCGCCATGCGCCCGGTACCGGGGTTGTCAATTTCATAAATCCCTTCCGCCAGGCCGGGCGGGCCGGCGAACACCAGGGTGAATTGTTCCTGGTGCGGCAGTGCCTTGCCAGCGCGCACGGCCACCAGTCCCAGCTGGGCGCCGCGTTTGCCCTGATAAGCCATGAATTCCTGTCCGACCAGCTGGCGGAAGCCGGCCAGGCGCAGGGTGGTTGGGGTGGGCGGCAGCGCGGCCAGTTCGGCGGCGCGGGCGACGGCGGGGCCGCCCAGCAGTCCGCCGGCGGCCAGCAGGAAGTTTCGACGTTGCATGGCTTAATCCTTTGATAAGTTTTTGGATTGCGGGTGCCATTCCATGGCCTGGTACAAACCTTCCACGGCGCCGGGCTGGAAACCGAGGCGCTGGTACAGCTTGAGCGCCGGGCTGCCCAGCAGGACGTGCAGGCGCAAGGGCAAGCCGGTCTGCCGGCTTTCGTCCTGCAGCCGGGCCAGCAGGCTGGCGCCGATGCGCTGGCGGCGGAAGGCGGGCAGCAGGCTGATGTCGACCAGGCGGATCTCGCCGCCGCCGCGCGCCACGTATAGGCGCCCGGCCGGCGCGCCGTCGGCCAGGACCAGGTTCTGTTCCAGGCGGGGGAATCGACGGCGGTAGTCCGTCACCTGGGCTTCGTGCTGCATGCGCACCAGCATGCCGCGCAGGGTGCGGTCGAGCAGGGACATGTCTTCGCGCGTACTGTCGACCAGGGCCAGCAGGAAGTCCTGGTCGCTGGAGGTGACGGCGCGCAGGGAAAGCTGTCCGGCCATGGCTTCAGCTCCGCGGCGGGAAAATGCCGGTCAGCGCGATGATGAAGTTAAGCGCGAGGTAGGGCTGCCGGTTGTTATGTGGCTGGCTGTTGCCCGCCGTGCCCAGCATGCCGGGCGCCGACGGCGCCATGGCCGCCACATCGTGGTAGGGCGCGCTGATCGTTACCGGCTTGGCCAGCAGGGCGTTGGCGGGCGACTGCACGGTGGCCGTTGCGCTGGCGGCGTTCATGCCGTGGCCATGCGACGGCATTTGCTGCAGGGTGAGCGTGGTGGTGGCGCTGCCGCCTTGCTCGCCCAGGTCGCGCGGCGTGAGGCCCGGCCCGGTGCCGGCGTGCAGCGGCATGCGCTCCTGCAGGTTGGGCAGCCCGAAGGTGACCTTGCCATCGCCGCCATAGGTGGTGCCGAGCAGGGAGAACAGGGCCGTGTTCTGGGCAATCGGCAGCAGCTGGCCATTGCACAGGGCCCAGCCGGACGGGGCAAAGTTGCCGGTGAAGATGCGTATCTCGCCAATATATCGTTCGGACATGCTGGGCTCCTGGACTAGTCCTGGATTGGGTAGATGCCTTCCAGCGCAATGATGAAGCTGATTGCCAGGAAGGGCGCCATATTGTCATGCGGCTGGTTGCCGCCGCTGGGCTGGATGGCCTGGCTGGACATGGCAACGGTGGGGGAGCCGGCGGCGGCATAGAACTTCGGCTTGGCCGGTGCGGCTGGGACGTAGGCGTTGGGACCGTTCAGGTTGATGCCGCTGCCGGTTGCCGGTGGCGCGGCCGTGCTGGCATACGCGCTGTGGCTGTGCGACGGCAGGTTGGCGGCCAGCAGGGTGACGCTTTCCACGCCGGCGCGCTGGCCCATGACATAGTTGTTGCCGGCCAGTGCGCCCTGGTGCAGCGGCACCCGGCCGCGCAGGTCGGGCAGGGCAAAGGTGCTCACGCCGTCGCCGCCATAGGTGGTGCCGATCAGTGCGAACAGGGCCTCGTTCTGCGAAATCAAGAGCAGGCCGCCGTTGCAGAAGGCCCAGCCCACCGGCGGGAAGTTCCCGCCAAACATGCGAATCTCACCGATAAAAGGGGTCATGTGCCGGCTCCGGTAGGGGTCAGTCGCGGGAGGGGAAGATACCCTGCAGTGCGATGATGAAGTTCACGGTCAGGTAGGGTTGCATGTTTTCGTGCGGCTGGCCGCCGCCGGCGTTGGCGACGGTGTTCGGCGCCAGCTGGGCGCTGGCGTCGTGCGGTGCGTAATAGTTGATGGCGCCCGCTTCCACGTTGCCCAGCACGCGGCCGGCAGGGTCGGCCTGGTGGCTGACGGCGGTGGATATGCCAAGGTTGTGCGAGTGCGCCGGCGTCTCGGCTTGGGTCAGGGTGTGGGTCGCGGCGCCCCCTTGCTGGCCCAGGCTGAAGGATTGCCCGAAATGGACCGGGACGCGGCCGCGCAGGTCGGGCAGGGCGAAAGTGGTGACGCCATTGCCGCCGTAGGTGGTGCCAAGGATGGCGAACAGGGCCTGGTTCTGGTTGATGGGCAGGAACTGGCCATTGCACAGGGCCCAGCCC
This sequence comes from Pseudoduganella sp., assembly GCF_041914865.1. Taxonomy (NCBI): domain Bacteria; kingdom Pseudomonadati; phylum Pseudomonadota; class Betaproteobacteria; order Burkholderiales; family Oxalobacteraceae; genus Pseudoduganella; species Pseudoduganella sp. The sequence goes on from NZ_JAYSCO010000033.1 coordinate 28,268, forward strand.
TTGGGGGCGAAATTGAACGCCGTCATGCGGACTTCGGCGAGGTATGCTTCGGACATGCAGCCTCCTTGCAGGTGCGCGCGCCCCCGGCGGGGCGCTGCGGCCGTTTCAGTGGGTGGGGTGGGTCAGGCGCGCGGGCGGCGGCGTGCCAGGCGCAATGCGGCCAGGCCGCCCGCCAGCAGCAGGAGGCTGGCCGGCTCCGGCAGCTCCGGATCGCCAGGATCATTGGGGCCGCGCAGGAACTCCAGGCTGATGTTGTCGAGCTGGTTCCAGAAGATGGGGTCGTTGTTGAAGTTGCCGAACTCGAGGATGGTCGAGGCGCTGCTGGCCGTGACCGTCAGGGTGATGGTATCCCAGTCGGCGGCGATATCGCTTTCGTCGAACACCACGGTATTGCCGAACTTGACCTGGGCCTGGTTATCGGGTGGGAACTGCGGGTCCACGGTCCAGCGCTGCAGGTCGAACGTGAGCTTGTAGGTGGCGCCGGCGATGGTGGCGATGGTCTGGCGCAGGAAACCAAGTTCGGTGGTGTTCAAGTCGCCGAAGACGCGGTTGGTGGCGTCGGACAGGGGCGAACCGGTGACGTCCTCGCCAAACGCCTGCTGGCCGCCGCCGGGACTGGCCAGGGTCCACATGCTGATGTCGAGGTTCTCGAAGTCGCCGTTCAGCACCAGGTTGGGGCCGGCGTGGGCGAAGGGGCTTGCCAGGAGCAGGGCGCAGAGGGCGGCGCGCAGTTTCATGATGTCGTCCTTTATCGTTATTCACAACGTCGGGATTTGAGGTGGATCATACGGCCGAGCATTGACAATCGGACATTTCTTTCCAATAACGTGGCGCTTTCGCAAAGGTTTCATATAATTTTGCAAGCTGCGGCGCCCGGTCCCAGAGAGCAATCTGCAATTCTGTGGATTGCAAGTGCTGATGCAGCTGGGCTCGCTTATATTCATCAGTAAATTTCATTAAAGAATGCAGTTCATGCGCTATCTCCTGTTTGTGCCCGCGGCCGCCATGCTGGCCGCCTGCGCCACCCATCCCACCGGTCCGCAAGCGGGCGCCCAGGCCACGCTCACGATTCTGGAAACCACCGACCTGCATGCCAACGTGCTCGGCTACGACTATTACAAGCTGGCGCCGGACGCCTCGCTTGGCCTGGAGCGCACCGCCACCCTGATCCGCCAGGCGCGCCAGGAGTTCCCGAACACGCTGCTGCTCGATAACGGCGATACGATCCAGGGCACGGCGCTGGGCGACTACCAGGCGCTGGTAGCGCCGGTCGGCTGCGGCCAGCCGCTGGCCATCCACAAGGCGATGAACGCGCTGGGTTTCGATGGCGGCTCGGTCGGCAACCATGAATTCAACTGGGGGCTCGGCTTCCTCGGCCAGGTGACGGGCAGCCGTTTCGGCGTGGATGGCACGCAGCAGCGCAGCCAGCCCTGCGCCGGCCCGGCCTTCCCGATCGTGCTGGCCAATGTGGTCAGTGCGCGCGACGGCAAGCCGCTGTTCGAGCCCTACCGCATCCTGGACAAGCAGGTCAGTGTGACGGGGCCGGATGGCAAGCCCGCGCGGGCGACGGTCAGGGTCGGCATCATTGGCTTCACCACGCCCGCCATCATGGGCTGGGACAAGCGCTGGCTGGAAGGGCGCGTCCGCACCGAAGGCTGGCGCGAGACGGCACAGCGCTACATCCCCGAGATGCGCGCGCGCGGCGCGGAGGTGGTGGTGGCCATCTCGCACGGCGGGTTGGATGGCGCGGGCTATGCGCCGGCCATGGAGAACGGCAGCTGGCACCTGGCGCAGGTGCCGGGCATCGACGCGCTGCTGCTCGGGCATTCGCACGAAGTGTTCCCGAACGCCGCCAGCAAATCGGCCGGCTTCAACCTGCCGGGCGTGGACAAGGCGCAGGGCCGCGTGAACGGGGTGCCGACCGTGATGCCCGGCTTATGGGGCAAACACCTCGGCATCATCCAGCTGGCGCTGCGCCATGATGGCCGGCGCTGGGTGGCCGATGCCGCTGCGGCACGGGTGGAAACGCGCAGTATCCAGCGCCCCGACCGCAGCTTCGTCGAACCCGACCCGGCGATTGCCGCGCTGGTGAAGGCCGAGCACGAGGCCACCATCGCCTACGTCAAGACGCCGGTGGGCGAGACGGACTTCCGCATGTCGGCCTATTTCGCCGATGTGGGCGACGTGTCGGCGATCCAGGTGGTGAACCAGGCGCAGGCCGACTACGTGCGGCGCCATGTGCAGGCCAACCTGCCACAGTACGCAGCGCTGCCGGTGCTGTCGGTCTCCGCGCCATTCAAAACCGGCGCGGCCGGCGTGGCCGACTACACCGATGTGGCACCGGGCAGCATGGCGCTGAACAACGCTGCCGACCTGTACCTGTATCCCAACGACCTGCATGCGGTGAAGGTGGACGGCGCCGGCCTGAAAGCCTGGCTGGAGCGCGCCGCCGGCCGCTTCAGCCAGATCGACCCGGCGCGCAGCGAGCCGCAGGAATTGGTGAATGCCGGCTTCCCCGGCTTTAACTTTGACATGCTGACCGACCCGGACGTGCGCTACCAGATCGACGTGACGCAGCCGGTGGGCCAGCGTATCAAGGGCCTGTCCTGGCGCGGGCAGCCGGTACGCGCGGAACAGGAATTCATCGTGGCGACGAATAATTTCCGCGCCAGCGGCGGCGGCGGCTTCCCGGGGCTGGATGGCAGCAAGACCATTTTCGCCTCGCCGGATAATAACCGCGCGGTGCTGATCGATTACCTGAAAACGGTGAAGCGCCTGACGCGCGCCGCCAACGGCTCGGCGCGCAGCTGGTGCTTCGCACCGGTGAAAACGCGTGGCCCGGTGGTGTTCCGCTCCGCGCCCGGCAAGCTGGCGCTGGCGCGCGAGGCGGGCCTGGACTTTGTACGCGAGCTGGCGGCTGACGACGGGACGGGCAAGGGCTTTGCCTTGTACGAACTTACCCTTGGCCCGCGTTGAGCGCCTTCAGGCGTTCAACGGCATTGGCGTTCTTCGGATTCAGTTCAAGGGAGCGGCGGTAATTGCGGATGGCATCGTCGCGCAGCCCGGCCGCGGCTTGGGCCTCGCCCAGGCTGTCGTACAGGTTCGCGTCTGATGGTTCCAGCTCAGTGCCAAAGCGGAAGATGGCAATCGACTCCTTGAGCTTTCCAGCCCGCAGCAGCTCGTAGCCCCAGCTATTGATGTCATGCGCCTGCAGTTTGAAGGTCGCTCCCCGCTTCTGGATCTCGTTATAGGCGGCGAAGGCGTGCTCGAAGCCGCGCGCCGCCAACTGGGCGACAAAGTTCTCGCGCGTCGGCGGGGAGCCGCTGCCGCGCCGCACATCGAGCGAGATCATATGCGGCGGCACGCCGTTGGCGCCCGGCTTATTGGCGAGGAATGCGGCGGCCTTGCCGTCGCCCTTCAGGTAGGCGTCCAGGAAGCGCAGCGTGTAACGCGACATCCACTGGTAGGCTGCGTTCACCTCGTCGCGCGTGTACTCGTCAAAAGCGGCGTCCGGCGTGAAACGCAGGCCGTCCGCCGCAAAGTTCGCATGTTCCATCGGATGCATGGTTGCCACCAGCACGTCGCTGTACACCATCTGGTTCAGCAGGCTGTAGGAGGTGCTCTTGCCGCGCTGGTTCAGGGCCTCGATGGAACGCGGGCGTTGCGCGAAGTACAGTAGAGGGACCGGCAGGCGCGCCGGGCTCACATAGCGGATCGCCTCCTTGCCGCCATCCACCAATTGCGGGTAATAGCGTACGGAACCATCCAGTGCAACCAGGGCCTTGATGCGGTCATCGCGCGCCGCCGCCGCGATATTGGCCAGGCCGCCCCAGCTGAAGCCCGCGACCGCGATTTTGCTGGTGTCCGCCTGCGGCAGGTTGGAAGCATGGGAAATCAGATAGGCGATATCGCCAGCCTGGGCTTCCACGCCTTCGATATCGTCGGTCATGCTGCGGCTGTTCGCTACCAGTGAGCTGCTGGCCAGCACCAGGTAGCCGTGGCTGGCCAGGTATTCGCACAGGTCTGCATTTTCGCTCGCGGTCGCGCTGAAGCTCGGGGCGTAGACCACGACAGGAAATTTGCCCGGGGCTTCGGGCGCATTCTTCACTGCCCACATGGGCCTTGCCAATACTTTGGCGGCGTGCGGGAATATCGCCTTGCGCTCGGCGATACGCCCGGCGGTCGCGTGCTGAACGGCAGCCGTATCGAGCGTGAAATCGTCCTCGGTGGCTTGGGTGGCGAGGTAGTCTTCAAAGGTGACACGCTTGCCGCCGTTCCGGCCTGCGGGGTACCAGACCAGCATTTGCATCGGCCGCGCGCGTTCACCGCTGGTCGGCTGGCCGGTGACCAGCGAGACACGCGGCTTATATACACGCGAGCGGTCGTATTGCTGGACGACTTTCAGCCCGACCGCATGCGGGCCCGGCTCATTCTTGAATTCAAAGGTATCGGCAGCGTGTGCGAAACCGGCTGCCATGAAGGCTAAGGCAAGCAGTGGGCGGAGCATGCGAGGGCAAGAGGGTTGGGGAAGGCCGAGTATAGCCGTCCCATGGCCCTCCAAATCTCCCTGAATGTCACTGCCCGCTTGCTTAATGCGGCTTACGCTTTTCCTGCTGCACGAGGATGAAGGGGCTGACGACGCTGGCCCACAGGGTGGCGTCTTCGGCAATCCATTGCTGGCACTGCGCGTCGGAGACCTTGGCCACCTGGCCTGCCGTCATCCAGGCCGAAATGCTGGTCTTGTCGTCGTGCGCGATGCGGACGGCGACGTCCACCAGGTCCAGTTCATCGGCCACCCACACCACATTGCCCTGGGCGAAGTGCTTGAGCAGTTCGCTCCAAGGGATGCGGGCGGTTTCGCGATTGACTTTGGCGCGGAGTTCCGCGTCCTTCTCTGGTTTCAGCTGCATGTTTTACTCTTAAATCGGTGGAATCTGCTCGACGATGGCCGCCGGCGTACCCCGCCATGTTAACCGATAGGCCGGGCCTTTGCGAACATTGCCCACCAGCGCGGGGCGGAAGCAGGCCAGGTTGGTCCCGCCGGGGCGCCGTACGCTCGGGTAGATGATGCCGGTCGAGCCTTCGGCCAGCAGCTCGCGCGCCAGGCGCTGCGAGGCGACGTAGCTGTCGGGGTCGAGGCAGGCATCGTATTCCGGCTGGCCGCAGATGTCGTGGAACTGGGCGCTGAAATCGGACAGCAAGGCCTGGTAGCTCACGCTGTCGTCAAAGCGGTCGATCTCGGCGTATTCCACAGTTTTGTGGAAGATCACCTCGGCCAGCGCCGTTTCATGCTCAAAGGCGCAGTACCAGGCGCCGCGCTGGCCGTCGTTGAAACGGCTGCCTTGCGGGCGGGCATAGGTGAAAGCGGCGTTGATGCTGCGGTAGTTGGGGACGTAGTAGACCAGTTCTTCAATGCCGATACCGAGGGCGCCGCCGTGTTCGGCGCGCAGGCGGGCATTGGTGGCGTTATCCAGTTCAAAAAGCTGTTGCAGCTCGGCGTCGTTATCGGCCAGCGCGGACAGCACGGAATCTTCTTTATCGACAAAGCGCGAAGGGATCAGGCGGACAGTGTCGAATTGGCGCAGCAGGCGAAATGGCGGCAATTACAGGCCTCCGCGACGCGCGTCGAGCAACTGGCGCACTGTTTGCATGGCGAGGATGCCGCCGGCCAGGATGTAGTCCAGTGGCGTGCGGCCGCCGAAAATGCTGTTACGGTTGGCAAGGCTCATCCATTCATCGGCCAGCTTGTCGCCGTAAATGATATGCAGCGATTTGTAGATGCCGAGCAGGTAGGAAATGCGCGTGATGCGGTCGACCTCAAGTACCCGGTCGGGATGCTTCTTCCATTCGTAGAAGGCGCTGCTGGACAGGCCGCCCAGCAGCTCGCGGGCGTCATCGTCGCGCAGTTTCCAGGCCTCGACGAGCTTGAAAAAGCCCTTGAGGGCGGCTTTGGACAGGCGTTCGCGTTCGTCCTTGCGGCTGAGGTCAACCGGGACGGGGATGGCGTATTCGCTAGTGGGGTAGGCATAGGCGGGAATCATATTTCCTCCGTTTCTGGATTCTTTATACTCCACTTCTGCATAAATTTCAAGTTGCTTCCGTTTGCCGCGCATCAAAGTTCGCTGCGCTGCCTGCTGTCAATATTGCACTAAATCATCGATTGAGGCTTGCGATGGAGCAAATCCTTCCTATGCTGGAGCGGCAGTTGCGGCATTTCCGGCGCGATGGGCTGGCGCTGGCGGCGCGCCATCCGCGCCTGGCGGGGCAGCTCGGGGCCGGCGGCGGGGCGGCGGATGCCCATGTCGACCGGCTGGTTCAAGGGGTGGCGTCCGTGCATGCGCGCGCCGGGCTGGCTTTGCAGCGGGCCGCGTGGCAGACCGACGAGCATCTGCTGCAATGCCACTTTCCCCAGCAATTGCGCATCTTCCCGGCTTGCCGGATCGGACCAGGGCCTGATGCCGCTCCGCTGGCGATTGTGGCCGCCCGGCTTTGCCGTGGCTGCGATAGCGGGAGCGCGCTGATCGAGCTCGATATCGAATGCAGCGGGGCGCTGCCAGGCGGCGCGGTGGATCTCCATATCGATGGCGATGCGGCGTTCAGCGCTGCGCTGCGGACCGCTTTGCTAGGCGGCGCTGCGAGCCTCGATGCCGGCATCCGGTTCAACGGCGGGGAATGGCAACGGCTGGCGGAGTGGCCTTTTGCACCGTGCGGCCTGGAGCCGGGCGAAGCGCTGCTGCCGCGCCCTGCGGGTGAGCATGCGGGGCTGGCGCTGCTGCGCGAACTGCTGGTTTGCCCAGAGCGTTTCAACCTGGTGCGGCTGAAATTCCCGCTGCCGTGCGGCGGGCGGCAAACCGCCACCCTGCGGCTGCCGCTGGCTGCTGGGCGCGGCAGCGACGCGGCATTACGCTTGCTGGCGGGACTGGAGGCTTCCCGGCTGCGCGTCGGCTGGACAGCGTCGGCCATGCTGTTCCCCACTGCGGCGGCGCCGGTCAGGCTGGATGGGCGGCAGGCGGAGTACCTGGTTTCCGTCCCACCGGAGCTGGAAATCTTTTCGATCGACCGCGTGTCCGTCGGCGGCGAGCGCGCCGAGGGCTGGGTGGCCCGGCAGGCGCCGGGTGCTCCGGCCGGGCATGAGTGGCGGATTGCGATGGGGCGGCGCTGGCCGGACGGCGCGGTGGTGTCCATCGATACCAGCTGCGCCCAGCGCGCCAGCGTGCTGGCGCGGCCCGGACGCGGACCGGCCTGCCGCTGGCAACTGAACTCGCTGCTGGCGCTGGAGTTGCTGCCGGCCAGCGCGCAGGCGCTGCGCGAACTGATGGCGACGCAGGCCATCCATCCCAGCCCGGCGGCGCACGCCATGATCGGCGCGGTGCAGTCGCTGGAGGCGCGCTCGGTGCTGCTGCAGCCGGCGCGCGCGGCGCCGCTGGCCGGCACCGAGCTGCGCCTGCATATCGACGAGGCGCCGTTTGCCGGCTGCGGCCTGCTGCTGTTCGCGCAGGTGATGGAGCGCTTCTTTGGCGAGTGCGCCCACCTGAATACTTTCACCAGGCTGGTGCTGGTTTCCGCCCGCACCGGCGAGGAGCTGATCCGATGCAAAGCGAGGAATGGGGCGACCCTGCTGGAATAGATCGCGATGGTGCCCGGCGTTATGGCCTTTTCCAGCTGGCGTCCAGCCTGCACGCGCCGGGCTGGCGCAACAGCTTGTCCCTGGCGTTCCCGGCCAGCGATGTGGCCGGACTGGAAGGGAATGACATTACGCCCGCTTGCGTGGGGCTGCTTGGCGTCGCGGGCACGCTGCCATTCGCCTATACCGAAGCGGTGTTGCGCGCGGATGGCGGGGCGGCGCGCGCGTTCCTCGACCTGTTGTCGGCATCGGCGATCGATATGTTCTGCGCCGCGTGGCGGGCGGCGCGCCCGGAGCACACGGCCTTGCCGGCGCTGCCGGGGCGGCGTGGCCCGCTTCGGGCGCGCGCATTGGGCGAGCGGCTGGCGCTATCGCTTGGGGTGCCGGTGGCCGTCGAACAGTTTGTGGGCCGCTGGGAAGTCCTGCCGGCGAGCCAGGCCAGCGCGCTGGGTGGCCGCAACGCTTGCTGCGGCAGCGGGGCGCTGCTGGGCGAGCGCCTGTGGCGGCTGGATGGCGCGGTGCGGGTGGTGGTGGGCCCGCTGGATGCCGGCGCGGCGCAGGCGTTCCTGCCCGGCGGGGCTGGCGCGCAGGCACTGGCGCAGCGCTGGTCCGCGCTGGCGGGTAGTCGCGGCGGCGGCGCCGAACTGCGGGCGGAGGCCTGTATCCTACTGCGTCCCGGCGCCGCGCAGGGTGCGAGCCTGGGTGCGGGCCCCCGGCTTGGCTATGACGCGCTGTTGCTGGCCGGGCGATCGGCTGGCTTGCGGGATGACTTGCGCTACCGCCTTTGCTAGTATGGGCCACCACAACAAGCGGGGAGATGCGATGAAAAAGGCGATCATTCTTGCGCTGGCCTTGGGCTGCGGCGGCGCTTTCGCAGCACCAGGCAACGCCGAACTGAAACAGCAGGTGGCCGATACCGAGCGCGCTTTCGCCGCCACCATGGCCAAGCGCGACCACCAGGCCTTCGCCTCGTTCCTGGCGGAGGAGGCGGTTTTCATCCATGGCCCGAAGGTGTTCCGCGGCAAGGATGCGGTGGCGGCGGAGTGGAAGGCCTTCTACGACAAGCCGGAAGCGCCTTTCAGCTGGGAGCCCGACGCGGTCGAAGTACTCGATTCCGGCACGCTGGCCCATTCCTCCGGCCCGGTGCGCGACCCGCAAGGCAAGATCGTCAGCCGCTTCAATTCCGTCTGGCGACTGGAAGCGCCGGGCAAATGGCGCATCGTGTTCGACAAGGGCGAACGCGTGTGCGACTGCAAGAAGTAATCAGGCCGACTCGGCGTGCTCCACCAGCAGCTGCACGCGGGTGACGCCGTTGTACTCATTGGCGTCGAGGCGGAAGGCGACGCGGGCGCGCTCGCCCAGCGCGTCCGTATGGCCGAACCAGATGGCGTCGTAGCGCGCGCCGTTTTTCTCCAGCATCAGCTTGAGGTGGCGTTCTTTCAGGATGCGCTGGCTGACCACGCGGAATTCGTCGCAGAACACCGGTGGCGCGAAGCCCTGGCCCCACACCTGGCCGTCCAGCAGTTCGATGAACTGGGTGGTGTAGCAGCCATCCTCCAGCGGGCCGTCGGTTTCCACCACGCGCTCCAGCTGCGATTCGGAGAGCCAGGCCTGGCCCACCGCTTCAAAGGCGGCGCAGAAGTGGTCGAAGGCCTCGGCGCGCAGGCTCAGGCCCGCCGCCATGGCGTGGCCGCCGAACTTGTCGATCACGCCCGGGGCGCGCTTTGACACCAGGTCCAGCGCGTCGCGCAGGTGGAAGCCGGGAATCGAGCGGCCGGAACCCTTGATCATGCCGTCGCCGGCCGGGGCAAAAGTGATGGTCGGGCGGTAGAAGCGCTCTTTCAGGCGCGAGGCGACGATGCCGATCACGCCCTGGTGCCAGCTTTCGTCGAAGACGCAGATCGTGGTGCGGTCGGCGGGCTGGAAGTCGTCCAGGTGCAGCAGCGCGGCATCCTGCATTTCGGCTTCGATCTCGCGCCGTTTCAGGTTGATGTCGTTCAGCTGTTGCGCCAGTTCCCAGGCGCGCGTTTCGTCGTCCGTCAGCAGGCATTCGATGCCGAGCGACATATCCTCCATGCGGCCGGCGGCGTTCAGGCGCGGGCCGAGCGCGAAGCCAAGGTCGAACGGCGAAGCGGTGCGTGGCGAGCGGCCGGAAACGCGGAACAGCGCGGCCACGCCCGGGTGCATGCGGCCGGCGCGCATGCGCTTCAGGCCTTGCGCCACCAGGATGCGGTTGTTGGTGTCGAGCCGCACCACGTCGGCCACCGTGCCCAGCGCGACAAGGTCGAGCAGGGAGTCGAGCTTGGGCTGGGTCTGGGCGTCGAACAGGCCGCGGCGGCGCATTTCGGCGCGCAGGGCCAGCAGGACGTAGAACACCACGCCCACGCCGGCCAGGTGCTTGGACGGGAAGCCGCACTCGGGCTGGTTCGGGTTGACGATCACGCGGGCGTCGGGCAGTGCGTCGCCGGGCAGGTGGTGGTCGGTCACCACCACGTCGATGCCGCGCCGCTTGGCTTCCTCCACGCCTTCGATGCTGGCGATGCCGTTGTCGACGGTGATGATGATGTCGGGCGCTTTCTCGCGCGCGGTCAGCTCGACGATCTCCGGCGTCAGGCCGTAGCCGTACTCGAAGCGGTTGGGGACGATGAAGTCGACCGTGGCGCCCAGGGCGCGCAGGCCGCGCAGGGCGGTGGCGCAGGCGGTGGCGCCGTCGCAGTCATAGTCGGCCACGATGCACATGCGCTTGCCGGCGGCGATGGAATCGGCAAGGAAGACGGCGGCGCGGTCGATGTGCAGCAGGCCGGATGGCTGCATCAGGGCGGCCAGTTCGCTGGACAGGTCGCCCGGGTCGCTCAGGCCGCGTGCTGCGTACAGGCGCGCCAATACAGGGTGGATGCCGCCCTGGCGCAGCAGGTCGGTTTCGCGCTGGGGGCAGGGACGGATGGCGATACGGGTCATTGCGAGAGATTCTTCAGGTTCTGTGAGCGCCAGAATTTGCGCAGGGCTGCTTTGCTGGTGCGGATTTCTTTCCAGCCGTCGCGGTCGGTCAGTACCAGGGTCAGGTCGCTGAGGCGGCCGTCTTTCAGGGCGGCCAGCAGGGGCGCGAACCATTCCTGTTCCAGCTGCTGTATGGCGCCCAGCCAGGCGCCCCAGTCGTTGCCGGCGCCGGCGGGAATCAGGTGCGGCAGGACGACCGCGCCCGGCTCGCCGGGGGCTGCCTTGGCGTCCGGTGCGGCCAGGGCGCGCAGCCACGCGGGAGCCTGGGCGTTGCCTGTCGCCGCCACGGCCAGGCGCTGGCCGGCGCCGCCTGCAGCGTGGCCGCCGCCGGTGGCGCTGGCGCCGCCCCACATCCAGAAGGAATTCACCGGCGCCAGGCCGCGCTGCTGGCGCGCCTCGTTCACCGGGTGCTCGTGCCACAGCATCTGGATTTCGTTCTGCAGCTTCTTGAAGCCCAGCGCGGTAGGCCCGGCGGGCATCCAGTCGGCCAGGTTGCTGCCCATGGCGGCATCGGGCGAAGCCGTGTCCAGCCCTTGCCAGGCATCGGCGCGCATGAACCAGGTGTTGGCGTCGCCCCAGACCAATTCATCGAAAAATGGCTTGGCCAGGTCGAACAGTACGCGCGCGTCGGCTTCCGCCAGTTGCAGCCGGCGCGTGTCGGCCAGCACCAGGTGGTTGCGGGCCAGCTGGATATGCACCGGGTGCACGATGAACCAGTGGCCATCCGCCGGCGCCAGGCCGAAACCGCGCATGACCGCGTCCGCCAGCGGCAATCCGGCCGCCTGCGCCAGCCAGGATTCGTGCGGCAGCACACGGCTATCCTCGGCGCCGGCGTGCCTTTTTACTACGTTATTGCGCGAGAGTAATGCGGCCAGGGCAGGCGCCTGCAGGTTGCGGTTCAGTTCCGGGGCCAGTTCGGCGGGCGGCAGGGCGAAGGGGAGTACGACGGTTGTGGAAGCCATGCGGCATTGTAGTGGAATCTCTTTATATGGCAAACTGCGGGTTTTACTGTAACAATTTGACAAAAATGCCGTTTGAATGGCTGGTTGGCCTGCGCTACACACGCGCCGGCAGGCGCAATGGGCGCAATAGTTTCATCTCTTTTATCTCAGCGATTTCGATGGCAGGCATCGCGCTTGGCGTAACGGCCTTGATCGTGGTGCTATCCGTGTACAACGGCTTCCAGAAAGTGGTGACCGAGCGCATGGTGTCCGTCTTGGGCCATGTGGAGCTGTATGAAGTGAGCGGCACCGGCTTTGCCGACTGGCGCACCACGGCCGCCGCAGTTGCGCGCAATCCGCAGGTGACGGGCGCGGCGCCCTTTGTCGAGATGCAGGGCATGCTGGTGCATGGCGGCGACAAGCTGCGCCCGGCCCTGGTGCGCGGCATCCTGCCGGCGGAGGAGCCGAAAGTTTCCGATATCGGGCGGCAGATGAAGGAGGGCAGCCTGGATGTGCTGCAGCCGGGCGCGTACAACATCATCCTGGGCGCGGAACTGGCGCGCGAGCTGGAGGCCAAGGTGGGCGACCGCGTTGCGTTGGCCCTGTCGCAGGGGAATTCGCTGTCGAACATGGCGCCGACCCTGCGCTCCTTCACCGTGGCCGGCATTTTCGAGGCCGGGCACAATGAATTCGACTCCGGCCTGGGCCTGGTGCATATGGAGGACGGCCTGCCGCTGGTGAATATGAGCGGCCCGTTTGCCCTGCGTCTGCGCCTGCAGGATATGCAGCAGGCGCCGGCCGTGGCCGACGGGCTGCGCGCCACGCTGCCTGGCCAGCTGGTGGTGCGCGACTGGACCAAGCTGAATGCCGGCTGGTTCGCCGCCGTGAAGTCGCAGAAGAACATGATGTTCATCATCCTCACCCTGATCATCGCGGTGGCCGCCTTCAACCTGGTGGCGACGCTGGTGATGACGGTGACCGACAAGCAGGCCGATATCGCCATCCTGCGCACGCTGGGCGCTTCGCCGTTCTCGATCATGAAGATTTTCGTGGTGCAGGGCGCGCTGGTCGGCCTGTTCGGCACGGCCATCGGCGTGGCGGGCGGCGTGCTGCTGGCGATGAACGTGGACGTGATCGTGCCGGCCATCGAAAGCCTGTTCGGCATGAAGTTCCTGTCCAAGGACATCTATTTCATCAGCGCCGTGCCGTCCGAGCTGCGCTGGGGCGATGTCGGCGCCATCGGCTTGACCTCGGTGCTGCTGGCACTGGTATCGACGCTGTACCCAAGCTGGCGGGCTGCCCGCGTTAAACCTGCGGAGGCCCTGCGTTATGAGTAAGAATCTGCCCTTTGAATGGCTGGTCGGCCTGCGCTACACGCGCGCAGGCAAACGCAGCAGCCGCAATAGCTTTATCTCCTTCATTTCGCTGATTTCGGTCAGCGGCATTGCGCTGGGCGTGGCGGCGATGATCATCATCCTGTCGGTGATGAACGGCTTCCGCAAGGACGTGACGGGCCGCATGCTGTCGGTACTCGCCCACGTCGAAGTGTTCGAGCGCGGCGCCAGCCTGCCGGACTGGCAGGACCTGGCGCGCCGCCTGCAGGCCAATCCCGAGGTGAAAGGGACGGCGCCGTTCGTGCAGGCCCAGGCCATGCTGTCGCGCGGCGGCGAGGCGCTGCGCCCGGCTGTGGTGCGCGGCGTGCTGCCGGCGCAGGAGCCGAATGTGTCCGACCTGGCGCGCACCACGCGCTACGGCAGCTTCAACGACCTGCAGCCGGGCGAATTCCGCATCGTGCTGGGCATCGACCTGGCGCGCGCCCTGCAGGTGAACCTGGGCGACAAGGTGACCATGGTGCTGCCGCAGGGCACGGTGACCCCGGCCGGGATTGTGCCGCGCATGCGCAATTTCACGGTGGCCGGCGTATTCGTCGCCGGGCACCAGGAATTCGATGCGGGCATGGCCTTCATCCATATCGAGGACGCGCAAAAGCTGCTGCGCCTGGAGGGCCCGGCCGGGCTGCGACTGCGCCTGGCCGACATGCACCGTGCGCCGGAAGTGGCGCAGGAGCTGCAAAAACTGGTGCCGAAGGAGCTGACTGTACGGGATTGGTCAAAACTCAATGCGAACTGGTTCGCGGCGGTGCAAACTGAGAAACGCATGATGTTTGTGGTGCTGGCCCTGATCGTGGCGGTGGCGGCTTTCAACCTGGTCTCGACCCTGGTCATGACGGTGACGGACAAGCAGGCCGACATCGCCATCCTGCGCACCATCGGCGCCTCGCCGCGATCGATCCAGAAGATCTTCATGATCCAGGGTGCGCTGGTCGGCCTGCTCGGCGCTGCGCTGGGCGTGGGCGGCGGCGTGCTGGTGTCGCTGAATATCGATGTCATTGTTCCATTTATTGAAAACCTGTTGGGAGTGCAGTTTTTGTCGAAGGATATTTACACAATCAGCACCGTGCCGTCGGACATGCATTGGTCCGATGTCGGCGTGATCGGCGTGGTGGCCGTGCTGCTGGCGTTTGCCGCGACCCTGTATCCAAGCCGCTGGGCTGCCAACGTCAAACCTGCGGAGGCGCTGCGTTATGAATGATGTACTGAGCTGCCGCAATCTCGGCAAGACCTTCACCCAGGGCGCGTACGTCGTCAAGGTGCTGGAAAAGATCAACCTGTCGGTGCAGCGCGGCGAGCGCGTGGCCATTGTCGGCGCTTCCGGCTCCGGCAAATCGACCCTGCTGCATCTGCTGGGCGGGCTGGATACGCCGAGCACCGGCAATGTGGTGCTGAAAGGCGAGGATTTCGCGTCCCTGAACGAGACGCAGCGCGGCAACCTGCGCAACCAGGAGCTGGGCTTCGTCTACCAGTTCCACCACCTGCTGCCGGAGTTCTCGGCGCTGGACAATGTGGCGATGCCGCTGCTGATCCGCCGCATGAAGCGCGCGGACGCGGAGCAGAAAGCGCAGGAAATGCTGGCCCGTGTCGGCCTGGCCAAGCGCGTGACCCACGTGCCGGGTGAGTTGTCGGGCGGCGAACGCCAGCGCGTGGCCCTGGCCCGCGCGCTGGTGACGCAGCCGGCCTGCGTGCTGGCCGACGAGCCGACCGGCAACCTCGATCACACGACGGCGGAGCAGGTGTTCGACCTGATGCTGGAGCTGTCGCGCACCCTGGGCACGGCCTTCGTGATCGTGACCCACGATCCCGGCCTGGCGACGCGCTGCGACCGCATGCTGCGCCTGACCGACGAAGGCTTGAATCCCGCCTGACGGGAGACTGATATGTGGATCGATACCCACTGCCACCTGGACGCGCACGAATTCGGCGACCAGGCCGCGTCCCTGGCGCTGGCTGCGCGGGCGCGGGAGAAGGGCGTCGGCATGGTGGTGATTCCGGCCGTGGACCGCGCCAATTTTGCCGTGGTGCGCGAACTGGCCCACCTGGCGCCGAATGCCTCGTATGCGCTGGGAATCCATCCGATCTATGTGCCGCATGCGGTGGAGGATGACCTGGCCTTCATGCGTGAGGCGGTGGCGCAGGCCATGGAGGACCCGCGTTTTGTGGCGATCGGCGAGATCGGCCTGGATTTCTTCATCCCCATGCTGTGCGAGCCGGACATGCGGGAAAAGCAGGTGTTCTTCCTGCGCGAACAGTTGCGCATTGCGCGCGACTTCGGCCTGCCGGTGCTGTGCCATGTGCGCAAGTCGCAGGACCAGGTGCTGAAGCATGTGCGCCAGATCGGGCCGGCGGGCGGCATCGCGCATGCCTTCAACGGCAGCTTCCAGCAGGCGCAGGCCTATATCGACGCGGGCTTCAAGCTGGGTTTTGGCGGCAACCTGACCTTTACCCGGGCGCTGCAGATCCGCCGGCTGGCGGCTGAACTGCCCTTGTCGTCGATCGTGGTGGAGACGGATGCGCCGGACATCGCGCCTTCCTGGGTTCATCCGGGCGTGAATACGCCGGCCGAGGTGGCCGGCATCGGCGCGGCGCTGGCCGAGCTGCGCGGCGAGGATGCCGACAGCGTCGCCCTGGCCACTACCGGCAACGCTTTGGATGTGATGCCGCGCTTGCGGGCCTTGATGGCCGCCTGAGCGGCGCACCGGCCGGGGAGGGGAGATGCGCTGCGCAATCCTCGGCCTGGTCGGTGGTGCGGCATGGCTGCACCGGCAGGCCATCCTGCCGGACGGGGTCGAGCTGCTGGCCTGCGTGGCCGGGGCGGTGCTGGCCGCGCTGTGGCACTGGCGCCTGGCGTCCCGGGCGGCGCCCGCGCTGCGTGCAGGGCTGGCGGCGGTGGCCGGCGCGCTGCTTGGATTCGCCTGGGCCGCGCACGTCGCGCAAAACACGCTTTCGCATGCCCTGGACCGCGCCGACGAAGGGCGGGATATCGAAGTCACCGGCACGGTGGACAGCCTGCCGGGCCGCCAGGAAGGAAGCACCCGCTTCAATTTTTCCGTCGAGTCGCCGGCCAGCGTGCCGCCGCGCATTGTGCTGTCCTGGTATGCCGGCCGCGCCGGCGCCATGCGGCCGCCGCCGGAGCTGCTGCCGGGCGAGCGCTGGCGCCTTAAAGTGCGCCTCCAGCGCCCGCATGGCAATGCCAATCCCTTTGGTTTCGATTACGAGCTGTGGCTGCTGGAGCAGGGCATCCGCGCCACCGGCTATGTGCGCGCCGAAGGGCCAAACGAACGACTGTCCGGGTTTGTGCCGTCGCCGCACAACGCGGTGGAGCGTGCCCGCTACTGGATACGCGAGCGTATCGGCGATGCGTTGCCGGAGCGGCGCTACGCTGGCGTCATCGCGGCGCTGGCGATGGGCGACCAGCGCGGGATCTCGCAGCAGGACTGGCAGGTTTTCAGCCGGACCGGCATTGCCCACCTGGTATCCATCTCGGGCCTGCACATCACCATGATCGCGGGGCTGGCGGCCTGGTTGGCGGGCTGGCTGTGGCGCCGCTCGTTCTTCGTGCCGGCGTGGCAGCTGCCGCTCAGGCTCCCGGCGCCGCGCGTGGCCGTACTGGCGGGACTGCTGGCGGCATGGGCGTATGTGGCTTTGGCCGGCTTCGGCGTGCCGGCCCAGCGCACGCTGTACATGCTGGCCGTGGTGGCGCTGGCGATGTGGCTGGACCGGATGGCGGCGATATCGCACGTGCTGGCCCTGGCTGCAGGCGTGGTGGTGCTGCTTGATCCGTGGGCGGTGATGTGGCCGGGGTTCTGGCTGTCGTTCGGGGCGGTGGCGGTCATTCTTTACGCCACCATCGGCAGGATGGGACCGGTGCGCGCAACGGCGGAACCGGCCGGCGCCGAAGCAGGGGACCGGCCGGTGCGCACCTGGCGCGGGCGGCAGCTGGACAACCTGCGGCTGGCTGCCGTCACGCAGTTTGCCGTGACGGCGGGCCTGGTGCCCCTGACGATGCTGCTGTTTTCACAGGTCTCCCTCGCCAGCCCGCTGGCCAATGCGGTCGCCATTCCCGTTATCAGCCTGCTGGTCACGCCGCTCGCGCTGCTGGGAAGCGTGCTGCCGCAGCCCCTGGCGCAGCCGGTGCTGCGGTGCGCGCACTGGATACTGGAACTCCTGCTCGACCAGCTGCAATGGCTGGCGGCGCAGCCGCTCGCCATCTGGTCGGCCCCGGCGCCGGACTGGCCGACCTTCGCCTTTGCCCTTGCCGGCACGGCCTGGATGCTGGCGCCGCGCGGCTGGCCGCTGCGCTGGCTCGGCCCGGCCTGCTGGCTGCCGTTGCTGGCGGCCCAGCCGCAGGCGCCGCCACCGGGCACGCTGCGTGTGATCGCTTTCGACGTCGGCCAGGGCATGGCCCTGCTGGTGGAAACCGCCAGCCACCGCCTGCTGTACGACAGCGGCCCGACCTATACCCCCGAAGCGAATGGCGGCAACCGCGTCGTCCTGCCTTACCTGCGGGCGCGCGGCATTACCGCGCTGGACCTGATGGTGGTCAGCCACAGCGACAGCGACCACTCCGGCGGCGCCCTGGCCATCCTGCGCGAGGTGCGCACGGCCAAGGTGCTGTCGTCGCTACCGCCCGGCCACGACATCGTTGCCGCCGCCAGCGCCCATGACCATTGCGTCGCCGGCCAAGAGTGGAGCTGGGACGGTGTGCGCTTCGAAATGCTGCATCCCACACCGGAAAGCTACGCCGACCCCACGCTGAAACCGAATGCGCGCGGGTGCACGCTGCGGGTGTCGGCCGCCGGCCGCAGCATCCTGCTGCCGGCCGATATCGAAGCGGCGCAGGAAGCCGAGCTCCTGGCGACGGTGCCTGGAAAACTGCAGGCGGACGTGCTGCTGGCGCCGCACCACGGCAGCGGCACCTCCTCCACGCCCGCCTTCCTGGCGGCCGTGCAGCCGCGCCACGCGCTCTTCCAGCTGGGCTACCGCAACCGCTACCGGCACCCGCGCGCCGACGTGGTGGAACGCTACCGCGCCCTGGGTGCCGGCATCTGGCGCAGCGACGAAACGGGCGCCGTCACCATTGAACTCGGGCCCGGCCTGGCGTTGGGCGCCTATCGCCGGCAGCATCCGCGCTACTGGTATGGCCAATAGGGCAAACGCCGCGTCGTTTCTTATTGGAAATATTCCACAGGGCAAGCTACGATGGCTACTGGCATGGCAGGAAAACCTGAGCGATAATTAGAGGCTTTGTACAAAACGATTGTTGCCATAGCTTCTAGAATAGTTTGATGACGAAACCGAAAGTTCATTTCGCGCACGCGAACAGCTATCCCTCGGGGACCTATCGCCAATTCTTTGAGTACCTGGGCAAGGACTTTGAAATTCAGGCGCTGGATATGCACGGCCATAATCCGCGCTACCCGGTCGAAGACGGCTGGGGCAAACTGGTCGATGAACTGATCGCCGAGCTGGAAGCCCGCTACAGCGAGCCGGTGATCCTGGTCGGCCACTCGCTGGGCGGCCTGCTTAGCCTGATGGCCGCCGCCCGGCGCCCGGAATTGGCGCGCTGCGTGGTGATGCTCGATTCGCCGGTGGTGGCCGGCTGGCGCGCCATGGTATGGCGCCTGTTCAAAGGCAGCGGCATCGCGGACCGCTATTCGCCGGCCCGCTTTTCCGCCAAGCGCCGCAACGTCTGGCCGAGCCAGAAGGAAGCGCTGCGCCATTTCGCCAGCAAGGAAGTGTTCGGCGCCTGGGCGCCCGGCGTGCTACTCGACTACCTGGAGCATGGCCTGGTCGAACACGCGGAAGGCGTGCAGCTGCGCTTTACGCGCGAGACTGAAACCGCGATCTACCGCACCCTGCCGCACGATATCGGGCGCCTGGTCAAGAACGGCTTCCCGGTGCCGGTGGCCTATGTGGCCGGCGACAAGTCGGAAGAGAACCGGCAGGCCGGCCTGCAGCACACGCGCAAGCTGGTGGGCCGCAATTTCCGCATGATGCGCGGCTCCCACCTGTTCCCGATGGAGATGCCGCTGCAGGCGGCGGAAATGACGCGCGACCTGATCCGCCAGATGCTGGGCGATACGCTGCATGCCGCGCCGGCGCAACCGGCCGCACCGGCCGAAGAGCCCCAGCGCATGCGCGCCTGATGTAAAATTCGCACAATTATTTAAACTAGAAAGTCCCAGCGATGACGATTAAAAGCGACAAATGGATTCGCCGCATGGCGGAGCAGCACGGCATGATCGAGCCTTACGAGCCAGGCCAGGTGCGCGCCGTGGATGGCCGTAAAGTGATCTCCTACGGCACTTCGTCGTACGGCTACGATATCCGTTGCGCCGACGAATTCAAGGTGTTCACCAACATTAACAGCACCATCGTCGATCCGAAAAACTTCGATTCCAACTCTTTCGTGGACATCAAGAGCGACGTCTGCATCATCCCGCCGAATTCCTTCGCACTGGCGCGCACCATCGAGTACTTCCGCATTCCGCGCAATGTGCTGACCGTCTGCCTGGGCAAATCGACTTACGCGCGCTGTGGCATCATCGTCAACGTGACGCCGTTCGAGCCTGAGTGGGAAGGCTATGTGACCCTGGAATTCTCGAACACCACCCCGCTGCCGGCCAAGATCTATGCCGGCGAAGGCTGCGCCCAGGTGCTGTTCTTCGAGAGCGATGAAGTGTGCGAGATCTCGTACAAGGACCGTAACGGCAAGTACCAGGGCCAGCACGGCGTGACCCTGCCAAAAGCCTAAGCCTTACGTCTTCAGTACCGGGAGCGCCAGCTCCACACACAGCCCGCCGCCAACCCGGTTGGCGGCGGCGATGCGGCCGCCGTGCTGCTGTACCACCTGCTGGGCGATGGCCAGCCCCAGTCCATGCCCGTCCACGTCCTGCGCCGCGCCGCTGCTGCGGTAAAAGGGCTGGAAAATCTTCCCCAGGTCTTCCTGCGCCACGCCCGGACCGTTGTCCAGCACGCGCACGCGCAGGTATGCGCCTTCCAGCGACGATTCCACCTCGATCCTGCCCCCTTCCGGGCTGTGCTTGATGGCGTTGCGCACCACGTTTTCAATCGCGCGCGCCAGCAGTTCGGGCTGTCCATTGACCTGCGCGTCCGCGTCCAGGCGGGCGTTGACTTCGCGCCCGACGCTGGCGGCCTCGAAGCGGGCGTCCTGCAGGATCTCGTCCAGCAGCTCGCCCATGCTGAACTGCTGCTGTGGCGCGTCGAACGCCCCGGCTTCCAGGCGCGAGAGCGTGAGCAGTTCGCCGACCAGCTTGTCCATCCGTACGCTTTCCCTTTCAATGCGCTCCATGGAGGCGGCGGCCTTTTCCGGCTGCTGGTGGGCCAGGCCGATGGCGGCCTGCAGGCGGGCCAGCGGAGAGCGCAGCTCGTGCGATACGTCATGCAGCAGGTTTTTCTGTCCTTCGAGCAGGGCGCGCAGGCGGGCCGTCATGCGGTCGAAGTCGCGGCCCAGCGTGGTCAGCTCGTCGCCGCCGGCGCGCGGCTTGCCAGCGAAGCGCGGCTCCAGGTCGCCCGATGCGGCCGCGTCGAACGCCTGGCGCAGGGCGCGGATCGGGCGCGCGAAATACCACGCCAGCAAGGCGGCGAACAGCAGGCTGGCCAGCACGGCGGCGCCGATCGGCACGAAAGGCGTCAGTGGGCGGAAGCGGGGCGGCGGACCACCGGGGCCGCCACGCCCTGGGCCCGGCCCGAATTCCGCGCCGGGCGCCGGCAGCGGCATGCCGCCTGCACCTGCGGAGGCGGCGCTGCCCGCATCCAGTGGCGCGCCAGCTGCGGCGGAGCCGGCGCCCGCGGGCACTGGCGGAGGCCGGTTGTCGGGGCGGCGGTAGGCGCGCGGGTCAAGGCCCGGAATGCCGGAACCGGCCAGCAGGGCGCGCGAATCGGGCATCTCCATGCCGCCGTGGTGGCGGCGCGAAGGCAGGAATAGCAGGAAGCGCTTGCCGTCCGGCGCGCTGACGTGGCGCACCCCGCGCGGGTCGGCGCTGGCGAGCATCTTCTGCGCATCGGCCAGCATGCCCGGGCTGGCGACGCGGCCCAGCAGCTCCTTGCCGTCGTCGCCCACCGCGAAGACGCGATGGCGCGGCATGTTTTCCAGCAGTTGCCGCAGGCCGTCGGTGCCGCCGAAGGCGAGCGTGGCGGCGGCCGACTCGATGGCCAGTTCGGCCGGCGGGCCGGTCTCGATGTCGGAGGGGCGGGCTTCGGCCGCGGCGCGGCTGCGCAGCCAGACGGCGCCGCCGATCGCTGCCGTGGCCGCGATCTGCGCCAGCAGGATGGAGAAGAAGAACTTCCAGAACAGGCGGCCCACGCTTACTCCCGGATCAGCTGGTAGCCCAGGCGGTACACCGTCTGCAGGCAGGAACGGCCATCGGAGATGGTGCCCAGCTTATGCCGCAGGCTGCTCATGTGGACGTCGATGTTGCGGTCGAACCGGGCCATGGGACGTCCCAGGCCTTGCTCGGACAGGATGTTCTTGCTGACCGGCTTGCCGGCATTGCGCGCCAATACTTCCAGCAGGTTGAATTCGGTGCTGGTCAGGTCGAGCGGCACGCCCGCCCACGCGGCGCGGCGCTGCTCCGGCCACATGGAGAGCTGGCCCACCACCAGCGGCCCGCTGCCGCTATCGGCGACGGCCTGGGTGCGGCGCAGGATGGCGCGGATGCGCGCGGTCAGCTCGCGCGGCGTGCAGGGTTTGGTGACGTAATCGTCCGCGCCCAGCTCCAGGCCGACGATGCGGTCGGTATCGTCGCCGCGCGCGGTCAGCATGAGGATCGGCATGCGGCTGACGGCGCGTATGCGGCGCAGGGTCTCCAGGCCGTTCATGCGCGGCATCATCACATCGAGGATGGCGATGGCGTATAGCCCGGTCAATGCCGAAGCGGCGCCGGTTTCCCCATCATGGGCAGTGCTGACATCGAAGCCTTCCTGTTCCAGGTATTCCTGGAACATGCCGACCAGTTCGACGTCGTCGTCAATCAACAGGACCTTGTTCATGGCACCCATGATAACAAACAGGCCCCGCCGACCCGCCCCATCTTTACATCGTTTTACCTGCCGCTTACCGCGCTTTACAGGCGCCGGCCAGAGAATGGGACCTCGCAAACATCATTGGAGGATTGACATGAAAAAGAGCAAACATAGCGCGCTGCTGCTGGCCGCTGCCCTGGCGTTGCCGCTGGCGGGTGGCGCAGCTGAAGGCATCCCGCCAATGGGCGAGCGCGGGCCCGGACCGGGGGGCGGGCCTGGATTCGGCCCCGGCCACGGCCCCGGCCCCGGTATGCGCGGCCCGGGCATGCACTTCCTGCACGGCCTGGACTTGTCGGATAGCCAGGAGGACAAGGTGTTCCAGCTGATGCACAGCCAGGCGCCTTACCTGCGCGAACAGCACCGAGCCCATGAGAAGGCGATGCAAGCTTTGCATGAGATGCGCAACGCGGACAAATTCGACGATGCAGCCGCCACCAAACTGGCGCAGGCGGCGGCCCAGGCCCAGGCCAATATCACGCTGGCGCACGTCCGCACCCACCAGAAGGTGCTGGCCCTGCTGACCCCGGAGCAGCGCAAGCAGCTGGAGGAGCGCAAGAACCGTCCACACCGCGCCGGAGGTTTCAATGAACGTTAATGCGATCGGCGGCGGCAACTACATCAGCCAGGTTTCGTCCGGCAGCGACAAGGCGCGCCCGGCGCCGCCCGCGCCGCCGCCGGGCGGCCAGCCGCCGGGTGCCGAAGGCTTCATCAATGCGATCGGCGAGGCCTTGCAGACGCTGGGTGCGGGCAACGCCGCCGCTTCCGGCAAGGAGGATGCCGCCAGCGCCATGGGCAGTTTCCTGCAGCAGCTGATGGATGCCCTGCACGAGCAGGGCGCCGGCAACGGGGCGCAGGCGGAAGGCGGTTTCGCTCCGGGTGGCGGCCCGGGGCGGCTGGCAGGCGACTTGCAAAGCCTGGCCGCATCGCTGCAGGGCGAAGCACAGGACGGGCAGGGCGGTGCGCTTGGCTCGTCCTTCTCGGCGCTGCTGGATGCGCTGGGCGTCGACAGCAGCGATGCCGGGGGCAAGCTGGCCGGCTTCCTGCAGGCGCTGGCCGACAAGCTGCCACAGTCGGGCAGCAGCGGCAACCTGGTCAACACTTCCGCTTGAAGGGGGAACGGGATGGATGTGCATGGACACAGCCTGGCGGAAGACCTGGAAGCCATGATGCGCCTGGCGGGCGACCGCCGCAGCGCGCTGCGCTGGCTGCTTGCCGGTGCCGCCGCCGTGCCGCTGGCGGCCTGCGGCGGCGATGGCAGCGTTGACGGCAGCGTTGCCAGCGGCGGCACAGGCGCGGCCAGCAGCGGCACGACCGGCAGCGGCAGCTGCAGCGCCATCCCCGAGGAGACGGGCGGCCCCTATCCGGGCAACGGGACCAACAGCAATGCCAGTGGCATCGTCAACGTGCTCACGCAGGCGGGCGTGGTGCGCAGCGACATCCGCAGCAGCTTCAATGGCGCCAGCGGCACTGCCGCCGGCATACCGCTTACCATCAAGCTGAAGATCGTCAACGCCAATGCCAGCTGCGCGGCCGCCGGCAA
Organism: Pseudoduganella sp.; assembly: GCF_041914865.1. Lineage (NCBI taxonomy): Bacteria > Pseudomonadati > Pseudomonadota > Betaproteobacteria > Burkholderiales > Oxalobacteraceae > Pseudoduganella > Pseudoduganella sp. The sequence continues at coordinate 51,812 of NZ_JAYSCO010000033.1, forward strand.
CTTCGCGGTCTATCTGTGGCATTGCGACCGCGAAGGGCGCTACTCGCTGTACTCGCAAGGTGTCACGGACCAGAACTACCTGCGCGGCGTGCAGGTGGCGGACGCGGACGGCAACCTGGCGTTTACCAGTATCTTCCCCGGCTGCTACGAAGGCCGCATGCCGCATATCCACTTTGAGGTGTACCGCAGCCTGGCACACAGCAGCAGCGCGGCCAACCGCATCAAGACGTCGCAGTTCACGTTCCCGCTGGCGACCATGAACGAGGCCTACGCCAGCCCCGGCTACGCCAGCTCCGCCAGCAACCTGTCGCGCATCAGCTTCGCCACTGACAATATCTTCAGCGACGGCTACGCGCTGCAGCTCGGCAGCATGAGCGGCAATCCCACCGACGGCTATGTGGTAACCCTGACCGTCGCCGTCGCAGCCTGAGTCCTCCAACTGGATAGCGGCCCGCGCGAAACGAATTTCGCCGGGCCGCTGCCTTTTTCGCCGCGCCGCGAAATCCCTTTCGCCCCTCTGCGCCCGCTGCAGGGGCAAGCGCGCTGGCATGCCGTTTGCACTATCCCTGTCATGGCATTGGCAAGGGAGCTGGCATGGACCGTTTGATCAGTTATCGCCCTGAGCTCGAACTGGCGCCTGCCGCCGCAGGCGCGGCATGGCGCGACAACAGCCTGGCGCAGGCCGCCGAACTGCTGTCGGCCCGGCGCGAAGGGCGCCTGGCGCAATGGATGCGGCGCGCAGCGCCGGCCCTGGGGGACGTGCTGGCGCCGCTGGCCAGCGAGGTCCTGTCGGCCGGGCCTGCTGCGGCCCGCATGCTCGGCCTGGAGCTGGAGGGACTGAGCGCCGAAGACCGCGAATTCGAAACGGCGCGCCAGTTCATGCGCTTTGCCGGCCTGGCATCGCGCCGGGCGCGCCAGGCGGCGCGCGGCGACCCGCGCCAGGTCAGGCGCGCCGCGCTGGCCCTTGCGGCACGCAGCATCGCACCGGGGCTGATGCCGGCCCTTACTTCAATCATGGAGCGGACATCCGCTCTTCCATCCGCAGTCTCACCAGAAAGGGAGCACATCATGCATGACATCGACCGCACCACCCTGGAGTTTGGCAACGAAGCCTCCAACTACGAAGGCGAATATGAATTCGGCGAGGCGGAATGGGGTGGCGAGACCGGCCAGCAGGGCATGCTGACCGAAGCCGAAGAAATGGAGCTGGCCAGCGAACTGCTGTCGGTCACCAACGAAGCGGAGCTGGACCAGTTCCTGGGCAGCTTCCTGAAGAAGGCCGCCAACTTCGCCGGCAATGTGATCCGCTCCCCGGTCGGCCAGGCCATCGGCGGCGCGCTGAAAGGCGTGGCCAAGAAGGCCATCCCGCTGGCCGGCGGCGCGATCGGCGGCTACTTCGGCGGCCCGCTGGGCGCCAAAATCGGCAGCGGCCTGGCATCGGCCGCCGGCAGCGCGCTGGGGCTGGAGGCGGAAGGCGAATTCCAGAGCGAGGACCGCGAGTTCGAAGGCGCCCGCACCTTCGTCAAGATGGCCGCCGACACCGTGAGCCGCGCGGCCCAGACGCGCGGCGGCGATCCGCGCCAGGTGGCGATGCAGGCCGCGACCGCGGCGGCGCGCCAGTTCGCCCCGGGCCTGCTGGGCCGCAACGGCGCACAGGGTGGCCAGTTTGGCCAGCAAGGCGGCCAGTACGGCCAGCAAGGCGGCCAGTTCGGCCAGCAGGGCGGGGCCGGCCGCAGCCAGGGTGCGCAGCAGGGGGCGGCACGCGGCGGCAGCGGACGCTGGGTGCGCCAGGGCCGCAAGATCGTCATCTACGGAGCCTGACCGCGATGAGCCCATACGCCGCCTGGATGCTGGCGCAGGAAGCGCGTTCGCTGCTATCGCGCCTGGCCCGCGTGCAGCCTTTCGCGCTGATCGAGCCGATGGTGCCGGCAGCGGCCTTGCTGCCGGCCGCCCAGCGCGCGATCGAACGCCAGCTGTACTCCGGGCGGCGCGAGCTGCGCGCCATGGTGCGCGGCTTCCTGCGCTGGCTGCACGGCGCCGGCGGCAAGCGGGCCACGGCGGCCGAGGCGCAGCGCCGCTTCACGTTCCTGCGCATGAAGTTCAATGCCGCGCTGGTGCAGTTCGACCTGTTCAACGATGCGGTGACCCAGCGCAGCGAACACCGCAACGGCGTCTGGCTGGCCGGCCTGGATGTCGCCTCGCTCGATGCGCTGGCGATCCCGGGCGGCTACTATGAGTCGCCGCCGGTGCTGTGCTACCTGGACCGGGGCCCGGGCGCCGCGATCCGCCGCGCGCGCACCCGGCTGCCGGGCGGCGGCAGCAACCCGGTGGCCATCATCCGCGTGCCGCGCGAGCGCATGGTGGGGGCCAGCATCGCCTCCTCGCTGTTCCATGAAGTGGGGCACCAGGGCGCGGCGCTGCTGGACCTGGTGAACTCACTGCGCCCTGTGCTGCAGTCGCTGCAGGGCGGCGGCGCCGGGCCGGCGCGCGTGTGGCAGCTGTGGGAGCGCTGGATTTCGGAGATCGTGGCCGACTTCTGGTCGGTGGCGCGGGTCGGCGTCGCCGCTACCCACGGCCTGATCGGGGTGGTCAGCCTGCCGCGCATCTTCGTCTTCCGTATAAATATCGACGACCCGCATCCGGTGCCCTGGATCCGCGTCCTGCTCAGCTGCGCCATGGGCGAGCGGCTTTACCCGCACCCGCAGTGGCAACGCCTGGCGCGCCTGTGGGAGTCCTTCTATCCACTGGACGGCTTGCCGGCGGCCGACCAGCAACTGCTGCAGGAGTTGCGCGCGGCCTTGCCGGCGCTGGCCGGCCTGCTGGCCAACCACCGCCCGGCTGCCTTGCGCGGCGCGTCGCTGCCGCAGGCGCTGGCGGTGGCGCAGCGCCAGCCCGCCTACCTCGGCCTGCTGTTCCGGCTGTGGCAGCGCAGGCCGGAGCGCATGTATGCCGCCGCGCCGGTGCTGGTGTTCGCCGTGATCGGGCAGGCGCGGGCCGACGGCAAACTGAGTCCCGAGCATGAAAGCATCCTGCTGGCGCGCCTGCTGACCCATTGGGCATTGCGCAATACTTTGATCGACCTCTGAGGAGAATGTTATGGCTACTAGTGGTAAAAAAGCGCCGCACACCGAGCATGGACGGATCCAGGTCACGGTGTCGGCCCAACTGCGCGATGGCAGCCTGGCGCCGGTCGGGCATGCCAGGCTGCTGCTCCTGCGGGGCGAAAGCGACAGCAGCGAACCGGACCTGAACGAGCTGGATGCGATGATCAAGCGCGGGCTGCTGGTCAAGCACACCCACACCGGGCCGGATGGCCGCGCCTCGTTCGACCAGCTGCCGCTGCGCCAGGACGAGATCTCCTGGTACTGGGTGGTGCTCGATAACGTCACCCCGTTCGAGGCCGACAGCAAGCTGTTTTGCCGGCTGGCGGCGGTCAGCCGCGCCGACCGTATCGGCACGGCCGATATCGCGCTGGCGCCCGAGGTCAAACTGGACGTGATGTTCTACACCAATGGCGTCAAGCGTTCGCGCGAGCATGGCCTGGTGGGCGACACGCTGTGGGTCACCACGCACTACCTGCGCCATCGCGGCGGCGGCACGCCCGAACCGCACCGGCCGATCCCCGGCATGCGCGCCACGCCGGAGCCGCCCCTGAGCGCCATCGACAGCAGCGGCTATGAGTCGCGCGCCGTGCTGGGCGCAGTGGGCCGGGTCGACGCGGCGGCCAACTTCTTCATGGAGCCGCGCGGGCTGGATGGCCAGACGCCGAACCCCAGCGACGGCGCCTACTTCCGCGTGGCCGAAGCGGTGATGGTGGACAGCTCGACGCCGGTCCCGGTGAATGGCGACATCACCACCCACGCGGCGCGCACCGAAGCGGAATTCCGTCCCGCCATTGCGCACTGGACCCTGATCCGCAACAGCAGCGAGGCGCTGTCCTTCAACAACTACAAGCAGTTCCTGGACCACCTGTTCTGCGAGGAAGGCGGCAGCAAGACGCCGGAAGCGCGCGCCTTCCGCTCGCTGGAAAAGCGCCGCTTCCTGCCGTTCAACGACACCGACTCCTACCGCGTGCTGAAAGCGGCCACCGAGGCGTACGTGATGGTGAACTGCGGCGTGCTGAGCGAACCGTGGGACTTCCGCCCGGTGGACGACGCCGACTACCTGGACCGGCGCGACCTGCCGGAAGACAAGGTGCTGGCCGACGAGCTGCTGAACCGCTACCTGACCGCGGCCGACCCGGACATCAAGACCTTGCCCTACCTGGCGCTGATCCGCAGCAAGCTGCCCGACGTGCGCATCCACATCGACCATGACCACGCGCACGATGTGGAACTGTGCGCGGGCTTCATCCGCGACCGCCTGCAGAACCCCTGCCTGATGGAGCTGATCTGGTCCTACTGGCAGGAAGAGGGCATGCTGGTGCAGTCGATGAACGCCATCACGCGCCGCTTCCAGAATGTGCGCTCGAACGCCAACGGCACCGGCGTGGACCCGCTGGCCAATATGGAAATCGACATGCTGCGGCCGCTGAACAACCTGCTGTGGGGCTATGTGCAGGACGAGCAGCACCGCCTGACCGTGGTGCGCCGCAACTACGAGTACGACCACCACTACGGCATCCGCCTGGACGGCAAGGCGGTGCGCAACTTCCACCCGGCCGACAGCCGCTCGAAGTTCATCGAAGCCTTCCATAACCTGCTGCGCCAGCTGATGCCGTTCTACCGCCAGGACGACGACACCACCGTCAAGGCCGATGCCTTCCCGATCCTGAACGCGCTGAAGGAGGTGCACCTGATCCTGTCGCAGGGGGCGCACAACCAGTACGGCGACCTGCCGTCCACCTCGCGCATCGAGATGCTGATGCAGCAGTGGATGCTGGCGCGCCCCGAGTTCCGCGAATTCCTGCCGACGCGCCTGATGGTGGCGCATCCGGAACCGTGGATGGACCGGGTCGACGCCATGAAGAAGGTGCAAGGCTGGAGCGACACCAGCGTGGCACACTTCCGCGACCTGGCCATGTTCGGCGAGATGCTGCTGCTGTCGATCCGCACCACGCACTGGACCGATATGTACGAGCCGAACGACGCCTTTGCCTGGGCGCGCTTCTGGCGCCCGCAGGCACAGGGCTATATGCACGCCTACCGCGCCGTGACCGGGGTCGACCTGACGGCCGAGGTGCCCAATCCGAAGCTGGAGGCGATGATGCCGTCGGAACTGCTGCGCCAGCGGCTGGAGGGCAAGCAGCGCGTGGCGTGAGGCGGCCATGGGCGCCGACTTCACCAGTGCGCTCTACCTTGGCATGCGGCATGCCAGCAGCACGCTGCCGCCATGGGACGCGCTCACGCTCGGCAAGCCGGCGGCGCTGGCGCCGGTGCCGGGCGAGGTGGCGCTGGGCGCCGAGCTGGCAGGGCTGATGGATTGCGCGGCGGCCTGCCTGCTGACGTCGTCGCTGCACCTGTTCTGGGACCTGTTCGGCTGGCTGGCCGGTCGCCAGTGCGCGGTGCTGGTGGATGCGGCGGCGTATCCGGTGGCGCGCTGGGGCGTGGAACGGGCCGCCGCCCTGGGCGTGCCGGTGCAGGTGTTCCGCGCCGGCGACCCGGCCCAGGCCGCGCAGCTGGCGCAGCGCTGGCAGGCGGCGGGCTGGCGCCCCTTGCTGCTGGCGGACGGCTACACGCCGGGCAGCGAGGCCGCGCCGCCACTGGCCGCCTATGCCGAGATAGCGGCGGCCCGGCATGGCCTGCTGCTGCTGGACGACACCCAGGCGCTGGGCGTGCTGGGTCCGCGCGGCGGCGGGTCGGTGCCGGCGCATGGGCTGGGCGGGGCGCCGGTGCTGTGCGGCGCCTCGCTGGCGAAGGGCTTCGGCGTGCCGCTGGCCGTGCTGGCGGGACCGCGCAAGCTGCTGGGCCGCTTCATGGCCGGCAGCGAGAGCAGGGTGCATTGCAGCCCGCCCTCGTCGGCGCTGGTGGCGGCGGCGCTGCAGGCGCTGCAGCTGAACCGGCGCACGGGAAATGCCTTGCGCCAGCGCCTGCGCGAGCGGGTGGGCCAGCTGCGCAGCCTGATGGCCGCCTATGGAGTCGCCTGTGCTGGCGGCAGCTTTCCGGTGCAGCGCATCGCGCTGCCAGCGGGCTGCGACGGGCCGGACCTGCATGCACGGCTCTCGCTGGCGGGAATTGAAGTACTGCTGCAAGGAACGCGGGCCAGGCCTGTGCTGACGCTGCTGCTGCGCGCCGACCACAGCGCGGAGGAGGTGGCGCATGCCGCCCGCACGATCGCACAACTCATGGAGGTGCAGCATGTTTGAAATGCTTGAATTCGAATGGCGTCCGCGCGGCGGCCGCAGCATGCCGCGTGCGCGACCCGTGCCGCGTTTGAAGAAGCGCCGCCCCGGCTCCGGTCCGCGGCCCGGACCGCGCCCCGGGCCGCGCCCAGCGCCGCCCGGCGGTTTGTGGCCCTACCGCCTGCCGCTGTACCCGGTCTTGCCGCTGCTGGAGCCGGAACCCTGGCCGCAGGCCGGCGCCGGGCCCGAACCGGCCCCGGAACCTGGCCTGGAGCCGGCTGCGGACGATGGCGGCGACGGCGGCGGGAACGGCGGCGGCGAGGAGGGCGAAACCCCGCCGACGCTGGGCACGGCCCTGGCCTATATCCAGCCTGGCACCCTGCGCCCGGCCTACCGCTTCATCGGCAACCTGCAGCAGGCGCCGAACCATTCGCGCACCAAGGGCCCGGGCCTGTACTACCTGGAGTTCACCGTCAACGGCCGGCGGCGCGGCTACAGCGGCATGTCGCACAATATGTCGGAGCGCCTGGCCAGACACCGCACCTGCGCCAGCATGATGGGCATCGCGCCGGACCAGGTCTCGACCTATGTGGCGCCCGACCTGTTCGATGCGGCCGACCGCCGGCGGCGCGAGTGGACCCTGCACGACGTGATGCTGACGCGCTTCCCCGGCGTGCTGACCAACCAGCGGCGCGAACTGGAACTGGAAGTGCTGGGCGAAGAGCATGAAAGCGCCTGCCGCTGCGGCCAGTGCCGCCGCCTGCCTTTCACGCCCGGACAGGAAACCGGGCTGGCCATGGAGCTGCTGTCGGTGGCAAGCGAGGCGGAGCTGGAGCAATTCCTGGGCAAGATGTTCAAAGGCATCTGGAAAGGCATCAAGAAGGTCGCCAAGCCGCTGGGCGGCATCCTGAAGGGGATCGCCAAGAAAGCCCTGCCTTTCGTCGGCGGCGCCCTCGGTTCGCTGATCCCGATCCCGGGTGTCGGCACGGCCCTCGGCAGCGCGCTGGGCGGCGCCCTGGGCAAGGCGCTGGAAATGGAGATGGCGGGCATGCCCGGCGTCGACCGCGAGCTGGAAATGGCGCGCCGCTTCGTGCGCATCGCCGGGCGCGCGGCGCAGGCGGCCGGCGCGGGCGACGGCAGCCCGCAAGCCGTGCGCAAGGCCGTGCTGGATGCATTGCGCGCGCACGCACCGCGCTTTGGCCAGGCATGATCATCGACTGCCACTGCCATGCCGGGCCGGGCGACGGCCTGACCGGGCCATGGGACAGCAACGCTGCCCTGGACCGCTACGCCCGGCGCGCGCGCGCCGCCGGCATCGACCGCACGGTGCTGCTGGCGGCCTTCCACAGCGACTACGACCGCGCCAACGCGGCCGTGGCGCAGCTGGTGGCGGCGCAGCCCGGGCGCTATATCGGCTTCGCCTTCGTGCATGCGCGGCGCGATGCCGGCCATATTGCCTCCATGGTGCGCACAGCGGTGGAGCGTTACGGCTTCGCCGGCATCAAGCTGCACCGGCACGATGCGCCGATCACCGGCGAAGTGTGCGAAGCGGCCCGCTTCTTCGGCCTGCCGGTGCTGTACGACCCGGTCGGCGTGGCGTCGGTGGCCGAACTGCTGGCAACCCAGTACCCGGATGTCGACTTCATCCTGCCGCACCTGGGCAGCTTCGGCGACGACTGGTCGGCGCAGCTGGCCGTGATCGACCACCTGGCGCGCCACCGCAACATCTATGCCGACACCTCGGGCGTGCGCCGCTTCGACCTGCTGGTGCAGGCGGTGCGCCGCGCCGGGCCGCACAAGATCCTGTTCGGCAGCGACGGCCCATGGCTGCACCCGGGGCTGGAACTGGAGAAGATCCGCCTGCTCGGCCTGGCCCCGCGCGACGAGGCCCTGGTGCTGGGGGAAAACCTGCTGCGCCTGATCGGCGGTGCGCCGTAGCGCGCAGCGGACGCTCAGCCGGGTTGGCCGGCGCGCGCCTTGCGGCGCAGCTGGAGCGTGCGGTCGGTGACGCCCAGGCGCAGGGCGGCGCGCTGGTTGTTGTCGCCTTCCTGCTCCAGCACCAGCTGGATGGCGGTATCGGTGGCGGCCTGGCCGATGCGCGCCAGCCCGACGCCGAGGTCGATGGCGCGCCGGATCGCCTCGGCGAATGCCTGGTCCGGCCAGCAGGGCAGGCCGCCGCGCCGCTCGTCGGGCGGCACGTCGCCGATGGTGATCGGCCCCGGCCCGCTGTGGCGGTGCCAGATGCGCGCCACGGTCTGCCGCAGCTCGCGCACATTGCCCGGATAACTGCGCGTCAGCAGGTACTGGCGCACCGCCGGATCGAGTTCGCGCTCGCGCGCCCCCAGCAGGCCGAGGAAATGGCGTACCAGCGGCAGGATATCGCCGGGGCGCTCGCGCAAGGGCGGCGTGCGGCAGCGCCAGGCGGCGATGCGGTAATACAGGTCGGCGCGGAAGGCGCCGCGCTGCACCTCCGCTTCCAGGTCGCGGTTGGTGGCGCACACCAGGCGGAAGCTGGTGGGGTGCCACTGGTTGCTGCCGACCCGTTTGTATTGCCGCTCCTGGATCACGCGCAGCAGCTGCGCCTGCAGCGGCAGCGGCAGTTCGCCGACTTCGTCCAGGAACAGTACGCCGCCGTTGGCGGCGGCGAAGGCGCCATCGCGCGAACTGTAGGCGCCGGTGAACGCGCCGCGTTCGTGGCCGAATAATTCGCTGCCCGCCAGCTCGGGCGAAAGCGTTGTGCAGTCGAGCACCGTGAGCGCGCCATTGCCGCGATGCAGGCGGCCGATCGCTTGCGCGACCAGGTCCTTGCCGGTGCCGGTTTCACCCGTGACCAGTACCGGCGAATCGGTGAAGGCGGCCACTTCCACCACGCTGCGCACCAGCGTGCGCCAGGCCGGACTGTCGCCGACCAGGAATTCGCGTACTTCGGCGCTTGCCATGCGCGCATCGAGTTCGCGCCAGCGCTGCAGCCGGGCGGCCGCCTGGTGCGCCACGGCGTCGGGTGCACCGTCTGCCAGCAGCAGGTCGCCGGCGCCCGCGTCCAGCACCGCCCACATCGCCTCCGCCGGCAGGTCCGCCGGTTGCGTGCAGATGGCCAGGAGGGGACAGCCATGGGCGGCGCCGTCGTGGACCAGGGCCGTGGCTTGCGCATCCCAGCGGCCGAACAGGGCGACGGTCGCCGCCGGCGCGCCGGCGGCTTCAAAACCCTGCCGGGCCAGCGCGCTGCGCAAGGCCTGCAAGCTGTCCGGCGGGACGTCGCCGCTGGCGATAAGGCTGATCGAGTGCTGCATGCTGGGTTGCCCTGGGACTGGAGCGGACAACCACTATAGCGCCAGCCCGCCACGGCGCGCTTTGCGCCAGCGCAAACGCCAGCCAACTGCCGGCGCATGGCGGATGGACTACCAAGAAAAAAGCCCGCTGCTGCGGGCTTTTTTGTTTTACTGCTTGACGCAGTCGACGAAGTAGTCGCGTTTGCCGTTCACTTCGCGCTTGACCAGGCCGTGCACGTCGGTCTCGAAGCCCGGGAAGTGCTCGTTGAAGTCGCGCGCAAAGCGCAGGTAATCGACGATGGTCTTGTTGAAGCGCTCGCCCGGGATCAGCAGCGGGATGCCCGGCGGGTAAGGCGTCAGCAGGATGGCGGTGATGCGGCCTTCCAGTTCGTCCAGCGCCACGCGCTCGATCTCGCGGTGCGCCATCTTGGCGAAAGCGTCCGACGGCTTCATGGCCGGCACCATGTCCGACAGGTACATTTCGGTGGTCAGGCGCGCCACGTCGTAGGCCTTGTAGAAGTCGTGGATCTGCTGGCACAGGTCGCGCAGGCCCATCTGCTCGTAGCGCGGGTTGGCCGCCGAGAACTCCGGCAGGATGCGCCACATCGGGGCGTTCTTGTCGTAGTCGTCCTTGAACTGCTGCAGCGCGGTCAGCAGGGTGTTCCAGC